>NZ_NFHA01000022.1:0-62212 GCF_002159225.1 Flavonifractor sp. An91
CCGCCCACCGGGCGGCCGTTTTTCGTGGGAATCCGTCCCTTTTGCCGGGGAAACGGATTGCCACGCCAGTGTGCGCACTGGCTCGCAATGACAGGTTTGTGCAAAACAGCTATTTTGCAACAGGCCCTTTTTCACAATATGGCTTACTCGCCCACCACAGCGGCGCAGCGGGGGCACAGTTCGGCGTGATGGCCGTCGGTGCCGATGGCGTCGTTGTGGTTCCAGCAGCGGGGGCACTTGGGGGACTCGGACAGCTTGACGGCGATGGTGCAGGGGATGAGGCACTCCTCGTTCTTCTCCCCCTCCACGCTGTCGGTGGTGACGGTGACCTTGGACACGATACACAGGGAGGCCAGGTCCACGTCCTTCAGGAAGCCGGCGTCCTCGGCAGACACGGAGACAGTCACCTCGGTGTCCTGGGCCTTCTTGAACACGCCGGCGTTGCGGGCGTTCTCCAGGGCCTTGTTGACGGCGTCACGCAGGCTGACCAGCTTGGCCCAGCGGTCCTTGGCGGCCTCGTCCAGGGCGAAGGCGGCGTTGTCCTCGGGCATATCGTTGAGCAGCACGCTCTCGGCGTCCACGCCCTTGGCGTGCTTCATGGCGTGCCAGATCTCGTCGGAGGTGAAGGCCAGGATGGGAGCCACCAGACGGGTCATGCCGTCCAGGATATAGTAGAGGGCGGTCTGGGCGGAGCGGCGCTCTTCCTCGCTGCCGCAGTACAGCCGGTCCTTGATGATGTCCAGATAGAAGTTGGACATATCCACCACGCAGAAGTTGTAGATGGCCCGGTACACGCCGTGGAACTCGTAGCGGTCGTAGGCGGCCCGGACGTTCTTCACCAGCTCGTTGAGGCAGTGGAGGGCGTAGCGGTCCAGATCCATCAGCTGTTCCACCGGCACCAGGTTGGCGTCGGGATCAAAGTCGCACAGGTTGCCCAGCATATAGCGGGCGGTGTTGCGGATCTTCAGGTAGGCCTGGGAGAGCTGCTTCATGATCTCCTTGGAGATACGCATATCCTGGGTGTAGTCGGCGGAGGCCACCCACAGGCGGAGCATATCGGCGCCGTACTCCTTGATGACTTCATCGGGGGCCACGGCGTTGCCCAGAGACTTGTGCATGGCCTTGCCCTCGCCGTCCACGGTCCAGCCGTGGGTGGCGATCTGGTGATAGGGGGCCACGCCGTTGACGGCGATGGAGGTGAGCATGGAGGACTGGAACCAGCCGCGGTACTGGTCGCCGCCCTCCAGGTACAGGTCGGCGGGATACTTCAGGTAGGGACGCTCGGCAGCCACGGCAGCCCAGGTGGAGCCGGAGTCGAACCACACGTCCATGATGTCGGTCTCCTTGGAGAAGTGGGCCTTGCCGCACTTGGGGCACACGAAGCCCTCGGGCAGCAGGTCGCGGGGCTCACGGTCGAACCACACGTTGGAGCCGTGCTCCCGGAAGAGGGCGGCCACATGGGCGATGGTCTCGGGGGTGACGATGTCGGCGCCGCAGTCGTCGCAGTAGAAGATGGGAATGGGCACGCCCCACACGCGCTGACGGGAGATGCACCAGTCGTTGCGCTCGGAGATCATGGAGATCATGCGCTCCTTGCCCCAGCCGGGGTGCCACTGGATGTCATCGCAGGCCTTGACGGCGGTGTCCTTGATGGCGTCCACGGAGCAGAACCACTGCTCGGTGGCGCGGTAGATGATGGGGTTCTTGCAGCGCCAGCAGTGGGGGTAGGAGTGGGTGATCTGCTCCTTGGCCACCAGGAAGCCTTCCTTCTCCAGGTCCTCCACCACCATGTCGTTGCCCTTGGCGTAGAACTGGCCGTTGTAGCGGCTGTCGGTCATGACGCCCTTGGCGTTCACCGGCACGGGCACGCCGATGTGGGTGAGGCCGGCCTTGTCGTACTGCTGGCAGATCTGGAAGTCCTCGGCGCCGAAGCCGGGGGCGGTGTGGACGCAGCCGGAGCCGGCGTCCAGGGTGACGTGCTCGCCGTTGAGGATGACGGACTCACGGTCGAAGAGGGGGTGGGTGGCGGTCATCAGCTCAAACTCGCTGCCCTTCAGCTCGGCCAACACCTTGCAGGCATCATAGTCGATGTGGGCGGCCTTGCACACGCTCTCAGCCAGGTCCTTGGCCAGGATATACACGTCGCCGGAGGGCACCTGGAGCAGCACGTAGTCGAAGTCGGCGTTCAGGCAGATGGCGAAGTTGCCGGGGATGGTCCAGGGGGTGGTGGTCCAGATCACGAAGTAGGTCTTGCTGAGGTCGGCGTACCGGCCCAGCTTGCCCTTGTCGTCCCGGACGGGGAATTTCACGAAGATGGTGGTACAGGGGTCGTCGGCGTACTCGATCTCGGCCTCGGCCAGAGCGGTCTGGTCGGCGGGGCACCAGTATACGGGCTTCATGCCCTTGTAGATCAGGCCCTTCTCGGCCATCTTGCCGAAGACCTCGATCTGCCTGGCCTCAAACTCGGGCAGCAGGGTGATATAGGGGTTGTCCCACTCGCCCAGCACGCCCAGGCGCTTAAACTGCTCGGTCATCTTGGCGATGTAGCTCTCGGCGTACTCCCGGCACTTGGTGCGGAACTGGGCGGTGGTCATCTCGTCCCGCTTGACCTTCTTGTCCTTGAGGACGGCGGACTCGATGGGCAGGCCGTGGGTGTCCCAGCCGGGCACATAGGGGGCGCAGAAGCCGGTCATGTTCTTGTGCTTGACGATGATGTCCTTGAGGATCTTGTTCAGGGCGGTGCCGATGTGGATGTTGCCGTTGGCGTAGGGCGGGCCGTCGTGGAGGACGAAGGTGGGCTTGCCCTCGTTGCGCCCCACCATTTTGTTGTACAGGTCGTGGTCGTACATCTCCTGGAGCATATCGGGCTCGCGCTTGGGCAGGCCTGCCCGCATGGGGAAGTCGGTCTGGGGCAGGTGGACAGTCTGGTTGTAGTCCATGATGGTTCTCCTTTTTATATTGAAAATAAATAAAAAACGGGGTTGGAGGCAAACAAAAAGCGCCTTCGTCTCTCAAGAGACAAAGGCGCACACCTCTGCGGTACCACTCTCGTTGTTCCGGGCATACCGGAACCGCTCGACAGCCTGTAACGGGGCCAGCCGGGGCCGCTTACTCCGTTCGGCGGCCATGCTCAGAGGTGATTTTCCCGGCCCGTCCTGTCCGCCTTGCACCAAAGTGGCGGCTCTCTGCGCAGGATTGGGGGCGGTACTCGTCCTCGTCACAGCATTTTACAGATGAAAATCACTGGGAGACGCCCTTTTTTGGCGTCTCCCAGTATCTTACCTGTTTGCAAGGCTTCTGTCAAGGGGTTTTACCCCTTTTGCATCAGCTGAACGGTAAGTCCGTCCGGACCGGTGAGGAAACAGAAGCGGACCCCCGGATGGGGCTCACGGATGGGGCTGGGGTTCAGCCCGGCGGCCTCCGCCCGGGCCCGCTCCCCGTCCAGGTCGGCCACGGCAAAGCCCAGGGACAGACCGGCATAGCGGACGTCAGAGTGGCCGGCGCCCTGGATCAGCTCCACAGCGGTCTCCCCCTCCCCGCCGGAGAGGAAGGCAAAGTGGGCGTCGCCCATGGAGAACCGGCGGAGGACCTTCAGCCCGGTCCAATTCTCCAGAAAGGAGACGGAAGCATCCAGATCGGTGACGTAAAGGGTGGTGTGCAGATAGTGCATGGTCATACCTCCAGATAAAAAGGAGGCGCCGTGGAAAACCGCGGCGCCTTCCGTCATGGTTTGTTTGTGGTTCAGCGGATCTCGTAGTCCTTGCCGAACTGCAGGTTGTCAAAGTCGATGCGGCGGGTGGGCTCCTCCACCACGTCGTCCTCGTCCTCCTCCACCGGATGGGCGGCGGGGGCCTTCCGGCCGCTGAGTTCCATCAGCTCGTCGTACAGGCTGCTCTCCTTGGCGCCCTCGGGGGCGGACAGGTCGGTGGTGTCCTCCTGCTCCTGCTGGATGATCCGCTCCACGTTCTCCTCGATGTCCCGGGCGGTATCCCCCACCGGGTCCACGGACACAGGGGCGGCGGCGGTCAGCTTGGACAGGCCGCTGAGGAAATCCATCTCGTGCTGATGGAGCTCCTTGAGCTTGCCCACATAGGCGGCGGTGGACTGCTGGGCGGCGGCCAGGCGCATCTGCTCGTCCCGAATGGCCTGCTGCAGCTCGGCCATACGGGCCTTGGCATCGGCTTCGGCGTTCTGCATCAGCTGGTTGCGCTTGCTCTCAGCCTCAGCCACCAGGTCGTCCGCCATCTTCTGGGCGGTCATCAGGGCCTTGCGCATGGCGTCCTCGGTGGAGCGGTACTCCTCCACCTTCTCCACCAGCACCTTCATCTTGGCCTTCAGGGTGGCGTTTTCCTTGTAGAGGGTGGTGTAATCCGCCGTCAGGATATCCAGAAATTCGTCCACCATCGACATATTATATCCGTTAAACGCCTTGGTAAAGGCGTGTTCCGAAACTTCCTGCGGCGTAAGCATAGGTTGATTCCCCCTGATTTTTTGTGTCTTAGCCCCACCCGATGCTGCGCATCGTGCGGGAACCCCGATTTTATATCTGCACGGGCGAACTGAATTCGCCCGGCATCAAGGTTTTGCTGCGCAAAACGCTTGAACGGCGTAACCGCCGCCCCACCTGCGGCGGGGCCCGGCGGCTATGTTAGAAATACAGCCCGTTGTTCTCCAGCTCGTCGATGAGATCACCCAGAATATCCACATTGTAGGGCGTGATGATGTAGGTGGAGATGGCCGCCCCACCCGATGCTGTGCATCGTGGGGGGACCCCATGATTCCATCTGCACGGGCGAAGTAAATTCGCCCGGCATCAAGGTTTTTGCTGTGCAAAAACGCTTGGGACGCCGGACTCCCGGCGGGACAACGTGGACGTTGTTCTCCTAAGACTGCTTTTAGAAATACAGCCCGTTGTTCTCCAGTTCATCGATGAGATCGCCCAGAATGTCCACGTTGTAGGGCGTGATGATGTAGGTGGAGATGGCCACCTTCTTGATCTTGCCCTCGTTGGCGTAGGCCACGCCGGACAGGAAGTCCAGCAGGCGGCGGGCGATATCCTTGTTGGTGGACTCCAGGTTGAGGACCACGGTGCGCTTCTCCCGCAGGTGGTCGGCAATCTCGCTGGCGTTCTCAAAGCGCTCGGGCTTTACCAGCACCACCTGCAGCTGGGTGGTGGTGTGGATGTTGACCACCTTGTTGCTGCGGCGCTCGTTATCCAGAGAATAGAGGCTGCCGGTGGACTCCTGAGCGGCCTGGCTCTTGGCGCTCTTGCGCTCCAGCCGGTCGCCGCCGGTGCGGTCCATCCGCTCACTGCGGGAGACAGGCTCGAAGTCGTCCTCGTAGTCGTCCTCGGGCTCGTCCTCATAGGGGCGGGCCAGCCGCCGCAGTTCATCAAACAATCCCATATTCGGTTACCTCCTGAATGATATCAAGCTTTATGCATGGGAGGGCGGGGGCCGAACAGGGCGGTGCCTACGCGCACCAGGGTGGCGCCCTCGCGGACGGCGTCCTCATAATCGCCGCTCATTCCCATAGAAAGACAGTCGATTGTGGTTCCATTATCCGACATCTTGTCTCTTATGTCAACAAAAAGCTGACGCATTTTTGCAAAAAAGGGCCGGTTTCCGTCGGGTCCCTCGGCCACCGGAGGAATGGCCATCAGTCCCCGCAGATTCACATGGGGACAGGCGGCTGCCTTCCGGGCCAGAGCGGGCAGCTCGTCGGGAGAAATTCCGCTTTTGGACTCCTCCCCGCCGATGTTGATCTCCAGCAGGATATCCTGAACCAGGTCCAGCTTGGCGGCCTGGGCCTCGATGGCGTCCAGCAGGTGCTCCGAGCCTACCGACTCGATGAGATCCACCCGGCCCACCACCTGCTTGACCTTGTTGGTTTGCAGATGGCCGATGAAATGGAGGGCGGCCCCGGCATAGGCGTCGTCATCCAGGTGGGAGGTCATCTCCTGCACCCGGTTCTCTCCGCAGATGGTGATACCGGCGGCGATAGCCTGCCGGATGGTGTCCGAGGTCTGGACCTTGGTGGCGGCCACCAGGGTGATCTCGGACGGGTCACGGCCCACTTCCCGGGCCGCGGCGGCGATGTTGGCCTTGACCTGCGCTACTTTCTCTTCCAGGGACATAATAGGCACCTCCAAAAAATACACACATAAATAAGGCAAAACCGCCTGCGCGTCTGGGGCGCAGAGGGATCGTCCAAACTAATCGATGACCTTGCCGTCATAGAGCTCGCCGGAGGAGATGATGATCTGGTCTCCCGCCCGCAGGGCCTTTTTGGCTGCCGTAGTGGTGGAGGTATCGGCAGCGGTGACCAGGATGTAGTTGTCCTCCTCGGCCAGGATGGATACCGGCTTGAACTCGGCACGCTGGCCCACCAGGGCGTACACGCCGGTGACCGATACCTGGGACTCCTCGCCGGTCTCGCTGTCGGTGACGGTCTGCTGCTCCACCCGCAGGGCCTCCTTGGGCAGGCGGATGCCCGAGGTGGTCTCAAAGACCAGCTCCACCGTCTGCCGCCGCAGCAGGGTGGTGTCGGACAGGAACTTGTCGGTGGACAGTACCACCACCACCTGCCCGTCCACCGGGTCCCCCAGCCGCTCCACCTTCATGTCCACCTCGCCGGACCAGTCCCGGGAAAAGCGGACGGTGATGCTGCGGCCCTCCACCAGCCGCTCGGCGTCCGCCTCCGGCAGGGTGCAGGCAAAGTACCAGGTGGAATTGGTGATGAGCTTGCCAATGGCGGAGGTGTCCTCCGCCGGCTTCTGGTTGGACAGGTCCTTCAGCTGGGCCGGGGTAAGGGTTTCCATCATAGCGGGGGTGATAAGGCTCTCGTATCCGTCCACCAGACCGGAGAAAATGCCCGACTGGGCGGCGGTGACCCGGCTGGTGCTCTGGGAGGCCTGGGCGGTCAAAGACTGGATCTGGGCCTTCACGTCGTCCAACGAGGCCTGGAGAGCGGCGGTGGAGTCCTCCCCCTCCGCATCAAAGGTATAGCTGCGCTTATAAATCAGGCTCTTCAGCTCCATGGTCTGGCTCTCCAGACCGGTGAGGTCGCCGGAGGCGGAAGCCCCCCGGAGATTGGCAATGGCGTCGGCCACCCGGTCGCTGAGCTGGGCGGAGTCGCCGCTGCCGCCGGTCTGGGCCAGGGCGTATTCCAGCTGCTCCTGCTCCAGCAGCAGCTGCTGGAGGGTCTCCCGCTGGGTGAGTCCGGCGTCGCTCTGGTAGAGCAGGGCCACGGTCTCACCCCGGCTTACCTTCTCCCCCTCCTCGGGGAGGACCTCCACCGTGCCGCCCTGGCCGGTGAGGACACTCTCCTCCCGGACCAGAAAGCCGGTGGCCTCCACGCTGTCGCTGACGGTGTAGGTATAGGCCAGCACCGTGGGATAGAGCTCCCGCAGGCTGCTGAAGGCGGAGACTCCGATGGAAATGAGTACCCCCGCCAGTACGAGCAGCATCACGATGCGGGAATTCAAAGAACCTTGCTTCATAGGCGCTCCTTTGGTCAGTCGCCACGCTCCTCCCGCTCCAGAGAGATGGCCCGCTCGGGCACAATGGTGGAGATGGCGTGCTTGTAGATCACCTGCTGCTTGTCCCCCGTCATAAGTACCACCACAAAGGCGTCATAGCCCACGATCTGGCCTTTCAGCTGATAGCCGTTCATCAAAAAGGTGGTGACGTTGGCCCGGGTCCGCCGGGCGCGGAGCAGGAACAGGTCTTGCAGGTTGGGTGTCTTTTGCATTTGGATGCACTCCTTTTTCTCTGAGATGCATCCAATATATACCAATTACTGGAAAGGTTTTGTCGGATTCTGGGGAAGGGACCACATTTCCCGGGGAGTTATGCCCGTCCGAACCGCTTTTCGATCTGGCTGCGGGTCAGTTCGATGGCTACCGGGCGGCCATGGGGACAATATTTCACTTCCCCCGCCATGACAGCTTTAGCCACCTTGAGCAGCTCGGCCTCCCCGTTTTTCTGGCCCCCCTTGATGGCCGCCTTGCAGGCCATGGTGTGGAGGAGGGCGTCCCGGGCGCTGTCCGGGTCGGCTGTGCCGCAGGTGATGAGCCTGCCCGCCAGCTCCAGCAGCACATCGGGGATGGCGGCGGCGTCCACGTCGTCGGGGGCGGTGCGGACGATGAGAGCTCCGCCGCCGAAGTCCTCCGCCTCAAAGCCGAAGCGCTCCAGCAGGGGCAGCTGGGAGAGCAGGGCGGCCCCTTCCTCCGCCGGAGGGGTAAAGACCACCGGGGTCAGGAGGGTCTGGACCATGGGGGTGTATCCCGCCGCCTTCAGGCGGTCGAAATTCATCCGCTCGTGGGCGGCGTGCTTGTCGATAAGGAGCACCTTGTCCCCCTGCTCCACGATGATGTAGGTGTTTAAGACCTCGCCTGCCATCCGCCAGGGGATTTCGTCGGCGCAAGCTGCGTATCCCTCGCTTTGCCGTTCACGGCAAAGCTCGCTCTCTCCGCTGCGCCTCCTCTCCCCACCGGACCCGCTGGCGCTGGGCTCCGGCGGGGGCCCCGTTTCCGGCTCGGGCTGGATGGGAGTCTGGGGTTCCACAGGGGGGATGGTGGGAACGGGTTCCTTTTCGACCACCGTAGGGGCGACCCTTGTGGTCGCCCGCGGGGTCTCGGGAGCCACCTCCACAGGCGGGGTAGTTTTGGCCGGGATGTCTGGGACAGCAGTCCTTACAGGCGGTGCGGTGGGAGCCGGAGCCGGTTTGGGCTCGGGCCGCACAGGCTGGGGCGGAGTTGTAGGGGCCACCCTTGTGGCCGCCCGCACAGGTTGAGCGGTTTGGGCAGGCCGGGCGGCAATATCGTGGAGAGGCAGAGACGGGGCGGGTTTGTCCGCCGTCTTGCGGAATTGCTCCGCCGTCATGGTGCGGAAGGTGGTCTGGTGAGGGGTCACCGTGTCCTGAGCTGCCTTGGGAGCCAGCCGGGGGATATCCGGCAGGGCGGAGGGCCGGGACCGGTCGGCCTCCAGGGTGGACTTTACGGCGTAATACACCGCGTCAAATACCTTTTTATCGCTGCCGAACTTGACCTCCTGCTTGGTGGGGTGGACGTTCACGTCCACGGCGTTGAGCCTGGTGGTCAGGTGGAGCACGCAGCCGGGGAACTTGCCCACCATCTTCTGGTTGGCATAGGCCTCCTCCAGGGCGGCCATCATGGTGCGGCTCTTTACATACCGGCCGTTGACGAAGAAGTGCTGATAGCCCCGGGTGCCCCGGCAACAGGTGGGCAGGGACACAAAGCCGGTGACCGTCATATCCTCCCCGGAGCCCTTCACCGGGGTGAAGCCCAGGGCCAGGTCCCGGCCCAGCACCGCGTACAGGGCAGACTGGAGCTTGCCGTCGCCGGGGGTGAGCAGGTCCTGCTTGCCGTCCCGGAGGAACTTGATGCTCACCTCCGGGTGGGACAGGGCCAGCCGCTGCACCATGGCGAAGCAGGCGGCGCTCTCGGCGGAGTCCTTCTTCATGAACTTGAGCCGGGCGGGGGTGTTGTAGAACAGGTCCTTCACCACCATGGTGGTGCCCTGGGGACAGCCCGCCTCCTCCTGACTTACCACCACCCCGGCCTCCAGAGAGAGGGCGGTGCCCAGGGGGGCGTCGGCGGTGCGGGTGAGCAGCTCCATCCGGGACACGGCGGAGATGGCGGCCAGAGCTTCGCCCCGGAAGCCCAGGGTGCCGATGGCCTCCAGGTCGTACTCGGTGCGCAGCTTGCTGGTGGCGTGACGGAGAAAGGCGGTGGGGGCCTCATCGGCGGCAATGCCGCAGCCGTTGTCGGTGACCCGGATCAGGGTCATGCCCCCGTGCTGGATCTCCACCGTCAGCTTGCCGGCCCCGGCGTCGATGGCGTTTTCCATCAGCTCCTTCACCACGGAGGCGGGCCGCTCCACCACCTCGCCGGCGGCGATCAGGTCGGCCACATGGGAGTCAAGTTGTTGGATGTGAGGCATAGAAATACCTGCTTTCTAAACGGAGGAATGGATGAATGCAGGGGCGGCGCACCCGGCACTCCGCGGGATCAGTGCAGCGCCCCCAGCAACGTAAACCCGTTGATGGCCATATGGAGGACGACGGCGCTCCAGATGGAGCCGCCCCGGTCATAGCACCAGGCCAGCGCCAGGGCCATGGGGGCATACTGGATCATCAGCAGCAGGTACCGCAGGTCCAGGGTCCCAAAGGCATACACAAACTGGACGGCGCAGTAGAAGGAGTAGAGGACCACCGACAGCACATAGCCCAGGGGCCGGCTGTAATTGCGGACCGAGCCGAAGAGCAGACCACGGAACAGGGGCTCCTCCACCAGGGGCATGAGCACCACCAGGATAAAGACGGTGGCGGTAGGGGCGAAGTAGTATTGCTCGGGGTAGCTGATCAGGTTGGGGTTCTGCACCGGCAGGGGGATGAGGTCCACCAGGAAGGAGAGCACCTCGGCTCCCACCAGGCCGGTGACAAAGGCGAACAGGTTCTCCGGCAGCCAGTCCAGCAGCAGCCGGAAGCCGGTTCTCAGGAAGGACCAGAACACCAGAAAGGTGAGAGAAGCAATGATGAGGTAGTACACCACGTTGGCCTCGGCCACCGGAAACTCCCCCTGATAGGAGCGCTGGACCCAGCCCATGAGCCAGGGGAAGAGAAACACATACAGGGCGAAAAAGACCCAGCCCCGGTAACATTCGGCCCGGGTGATCTGGGGCCGCCAGGGGCGGCGCCGTCCGGTGAGCATGGTGTGTTCCTCCTTTTTTGTGGTTGGTTTTATACCAGCTGCTTCAATTCAAAGAGCAGGTTCATGGCCTCGATGGGGGTGAGGGTGTTGAGATCCACCCCCTGGAGCCGCCGGACCACCTCTCCGCCCCCCATGTCCATCAGGGACATCTGGCCGGTGGCCGGAGCCGCCGGGGCCTGGGGAGCCTGGACCCCGCCGGCCTCCAGCTCTTTCAGAATGTGGCGGGCCCGGGTGATGACCTTGTCGGGCACCCCAGCCAGCTTGGCCACTTCAATGCCGTAGCTCTGGTCGGCCCCGCCGGGGACGATCTTCCGCAGGAAGAGGATGTCGTCCCCCTTCTTCTTGGCGGCGATGTTGTAGTTCTTCACCCCGGGGATAACTCCCTCCAGGGCGGTGATCTCATGGTAGTGGGTGGCAAAGAGGGTCTTGGCCCCCAGCCGCTTTTTGTCGGCGCAGTACTCCAGCACCGCACGGGCGATGGACATACCGTCGTAGGTGGAGGTGCCCCGGCCGATCTCGTCCAGGATGAGCAGGCTTTTGCTGGTGGCGTTTTTCAGCAGCTCCGCCACCTCAGTCATCTCCACCATAAAGGTGGACTGGCCGGCGCTCAGGTCGTCGCTGGCTCCGATGCGGGTGAATACCCGGTCCACGATGCCGATGCGGGCCGAGCGGGCGGGGACGAAGGAGCCCATCTGGGCCATCAGGACGATGAGGGCCACCTGCCGCATATAGGTGGACTTGCCTGCCATGTTGGGGCCGGTGATGATGGCCACCGTGTTGTCTTTTCCGTCCATCCGGGTGTCGTTGGGGACAAAGAGGGCGTTTTTCAGCATTTTTTCCACCACGGGATGGCGGCCCTCGGAGATGTCGATGGTGTCGGACAGGTCCACTTCGGGGCGGCAGTAGCCGTTCTCGGCGGCTACGGCGGCAAAGGAGGCCAGCACGTCCACCTGGGCCACGGCGGCGGCGGAGCGCTGGATGTCCCCCACCCGGGCGGCAGCTTGCTGCTGCAGGTCGCAGAACAGCTGATACTCCAGGGCGGTGACCCGGTCCTGGGCGGACAGGATCTCGTGCTCCAGGTCCTTCAGCTCCTGGGTGATGAATCGCTCACAGTTGACCAGGGTCTGCTTGCGGATGTAATCCTCGGGCACCTGATCGTAGTAGGACTTGGATACCTCGATGTAGTAACCGAATACCTTGTTGAAGCCAACTTTCAGGCTCTTGATGCCGGTCTTTTCCTTCTCCCGGGCCTCCACGGCGGCCACCAGGTCCTTGCCGTTGGTGAGGATGTCCCGCAGCCGGTCCACCTCGGGGTCGTAGCCCTCCCGGATGAAGCCGCCCTCCCGGACGGAGAAGGGGGGCTCGTCCACAATGGCGGAGCAGATCAGCTCCCGCAGGTCAGGCAGGTCGTCCAGACCGGCGGACAGGGAGGTGAGCAGGGCCCCGGAGTAGGGGGAGAGCAACTCCCGCAGACGGGGCAGCTTGCCCAGGCCGGTGGCCAGAGCCATCAGGTCCCGGCCTCCAGCGGTGCCGTACACGATGCGGCCGATGAGCCGCTCCAGGTCGGTGACCTCCCGCAGGGTGTTTTTCAGCTCGTCCCGGCCGATGGGGTCCCCCACCAGCTCCTCCACCGCCCCCAGCCGGCGGCTGATGGCGCCGGGAGAGAGGAGGGGCCGCTCCATCCAGGTGCGGATGAGCCGGTGGCCCATGGCGGTGCGGGTCTTGTCCAGCACCCACAGCAGGCTCCCCTTCTTCTCCTTGGAGCGGAGGGTCTCGGTGAGCTCCAGATTGCGCCGGGCGGTGAGGTCCAGCTCCATGAACTGGCCGGAGGTGTACCAGGTGAGGCTGGTGATGTGGGAGAGGTCGGTCTTCTGGGTCTCGTACAGGTAACTCAAAAGGCCCCCCACCGCCTGGAGGGCGTGGCCGTCCCCCTGGGGCAGCTGATCCAGGCCGCTGGTGAACTGCTCCTCCACCAGAGAGCGGGCAGCGTCGGGGCGGAAGCGGGCCTCCCCACCGTTCTCGCACCGGCAGTCCAGTTTGTTGGTGAGAAAGTCCAGCAGGGCGGCGTCGCTGTAGGCCCCGTCGGACAGCATGGCCTCCCGGGGGGCAAAGCGGCCCAGCTCGTTGCACAGATGCTCGGCAGCGTCGGGGCCGGTGAAGGAGGTAACGGAGATCTCGCCGGTGGAGATGTCGCAGAAGCACAGCCCCGCCCCGGCGGAGTCCTGGTAAATGGCGCAGATGAAGTTGTTGCGGCCCTCCTCCAGCATGGAGGAGGCGATGACGGTGCCGGGGGTGACGATGCGGATGATGTCCCGGTCCACCAGCCCCTTGGCGGCGGCGGGGTCCTCCATCTGCTCACAGATGGCTACCTTGTAGCCCTTGGCGATGAGCCGGGCGATGTAGGCGTCGGCACTGTGGTAGGGCACGCCGCACATGGGGGTGCGCTGATCCTCCGGCTTGCCCCGGTCCCGGGTGGTGAGGGTGAGATCCAGCTCCCTGGAGGCCAGCTTGGCGTCCTCCTGGAACATCTCGTAGAAGTCGCCCAGCCGGAAAAAGAGGATGCAGTCCGGGTGAAGCTCTTTCATTTTCAGATATTGGCGCATCATGGGGGTCAGCTCGGACGGCATGGCGGGCGCTCCTTTTCTAAATGATAATTGAAATGGAAAGGGACGGATTGCCGCGCCAGTGTGCGCACTGGCTCGCAATGACGGCCCTATAGTGTGGGGTACAGATCAGCCATCCGGGATTCCGGCGGTTGACCAGGGCGTTTTTTCGTTTCCTGGACCAGGATTTGATCTGCTTTTCTCGGGCAATGGCTGATTGGATGGATGGGGTGGCCTCAAAATAGACCAATTTTGTAATATCATAACGGGCGGTATAGCTGGCGGGATCGGCATGGGCGCGGTGCTGGGCGACCCGGCGGACCAGGTCCCGGGTTACCCCGGTGTAAATGGCTACATTGGTGGCGTTTGCCAGGATATAGACGTAATACATGGCTCCGTCCTCCTGCCTGTCATTGCGAGCCAGTGCGCACACTGGCGTGGCAATCCGTATTTTACTCCGCCTTCTCCCCCATCAAAGACCACTTGTTGGCCCCAGTGATCTTCACGTCCACAAACTGGCCGATGAGGGACTCGTCCCCGGTGAGGCGCACCAGCCGGTTGCCGGGGGTGCGGGCGGTGAGGCCCTTGTCGTCGGTGCCGTCCACCAGGCAGCGCACCGTCTTGCCAATGTAGGCCGCGTGCTTTTCCTCGGAGATCTGGTCCTGCCGCTCCACCAGCCGCTGGAACCAGGCCGCCTTCTCCTCCTTGGAGACGGGGTCCTCCATTTTGGCGGCGGGGGTACCCACCCGGGGGGAATAAATAAAGGTAAAGAGGGCGTCAAACCGCACCTCGTCCAGCAGGGTCATGGTCTGCTCGAACTCCTGGGCGGTTTCCCCGGGAAATCCCACGATCACGTCGGAGGTGATGACCACGTCGGGGATGGCCTCACGCAAACGGCGCACCTTGTCCAGGTAGCCCGAGCGGTCGTACACCCGGTTCATGGCTTTCAGCACCCGGTCGCTGCCCGCCTGGAAGGGCAGGTGGAAGCAGGGGGCGATCTTGGGGGAGGAGGCCATGGTGTCGAAGAGCTTCTGGGAGGCGTCCTTGGGGTGGCTGGTCATAAAGCGCAGCAGGAAGTCCCCCTCAATCTCGGAGGCCGCCTTCAGGAGGTCCGCGAAGTCCATGGGGGCGTCCAGATCCTTGCCGTAGGAGTTGACGTTCTGGCCCAGCAGGGTGATGTCCTTGTATCCCTCGGCCACCAGGCCCCGGATCTCCTCCAGAATAATCTCCGGCTGGCGGGAGCGCTCCCGGCCCCGGACGTAGGGCACGATGCAGTAGGTGCAGAAGTTGTTGCAGCCGTACATGATGGACACCCAGGCCTTCACCTTGTCCTGGCGCACCACCGGGATGCCCTCGGCGATGGAGCCGGGCTCGTCGGTGATGTCGAAAATGCGGCCCCGGCGGGTCACCAGCCGGTACAAGAGCTCCGGGAACCGCCACAGAGCGTGGGGCCCGAACACCAGGTCCACCTGCCGGTAGCTCTCCTTGATCTTCTGGGCACGGTGGGGCTCCTGGGCCATGCAGCCGCACACGCAGATAAGCTGGTTGGGCTTTGCCCGCTTGGTGTGGACCAGGGCGCCCACGTTGCCCAGCACCCGCATTTCGGCGTGTTCCCGGATGGCGCAGGTATTGATGAGGATGAGATCGGCCTCGGCCTCGCTGTTTGTAAAGTCGTAGCCCATCTCCTGCAGGTAGCCCCGCAGCCGCTCGGAGTCGGCCTCGTTCTGCTGGCAGCCGTAGGTGTCCACGAAGGCCAGCGGGGGCGTGGGACGGGCGGCGTTACGCTCATGGAGTTTCTGGCAGAAGTCCCGCTGACGCGCCACGTCGGCGGGAGAAATTTTGGTGGTCTGTCGGTTCAAAACGGTTCCTCCCGAAAAGTCTGTATCAATACTCAATCATAGCACTTTTTGCACTCAAACACAAGGCCTGTCCCCTTTTCATTGACTCAAATCGGCAGGGAGTATATAATGGAAAGGACTATCCACGGAAAGGCGGCGGAGCCATGAAAACCCTGGTCATCGAGCGGGATGCACTGAAGAATAATATCTCCGTGGTCAAGGAGCGGGCGGGGGGCGCCGTGATCTACGGCGTGGTCACCGGAGACGGCCAGGGAGCCGGTCTGGTGGAGCTGGCAAAGGCCCTCCGGGCCGAGGGCATCGGCCGCTTCGCCGTGTCCGAGGTGGCGGAGGCCGCCGCCCTGCGGAAGGCGGGCTTTGTGGAGGAGGAGATCCTCATGCTCCGCTGTACCACCGACCGGGAGGAGCTGGAGCAGCTGCTGGACCTGAACGTGATCTGCACCGTGGGCTCCCACGACAGCGGCATGGCCCTCAACGGGGTGGCAGAGGCCCGGTCCACCATTGCCGAGGCCCACATCCAGATTGACACCGGCATGGGCTTCGGGGGCTTTCTCTCCAGCGAGCCGGAGAAGATCCTGTCCACCTTCCGGGACCTGTCCAGCATCGCCGTGTCCGGGGTGTGTACCCAGCTGTACACCAAGAGCCGCAAGGGCAAGGCCCTGGCGGCCCAGGTGGAGGAGTTCACCAAAACGGTGGAGGCCATCCACGCCGCCGGATTTGAGACGGGCACCGTCCACGCCGCCGGGTCCTATGTGCTGATGCACCACCCCGCCGCCCGGCTGGGGGGCGTCCGGGCGGGCACGGTGCTCATGGGCCGGTGCCGCCGGGCCAGAGGGGACGGCCTGCGCCGGGTGGGCTACGGCGAGGTCAAGGTGGAGGAGACCCGCTGGGTGCCCAAGGGCCACATCGTGGGGGGCAACACCCCCGCGCCCCTGAAGAAGAACACCCGGGTGGCGGTGCTGCCCGTGGGGTACCAGAACGGCTTCGGCATGGGCCGCCCCTGGGCGGGAGGCCTGCTGGACGCCATTCGCCGGTGGCTCACCCAGCGGCAGATTACCGTCCGGGTCAACGGCCAGAAGGCCAGGGTCATCGGCGGCATCGGCGCCATCGAGACCATTGTGGACGTGACCGACCTGAAATGTACCGCCGGAGACAAGGCGGTGTTCGATATCGACCCCATTTTTGCCAAGGGGTTTGTCCGTGAATACCGGTAAATGAGAAAGGAATTTATACTATGCGTGCAGTTGTGACCCGCGTAAAGAACGCCTCCGTCACCATTGACGGCAAGGTGAACGGCGAGATCGGCCAGGGCTTCCTGGTGCTGCTGGGGGTGGCCCCCGGCGATACCGAGGCCCAGGCCGTCAAGATGGCCGACAAAGTGTGCGGCCTGCGTATCTTTGAGGACGAGAACGAGAAGATGAACCTGAATCTGGAGGCGGTGGGGGGCTCCCTGCTGGTGGTGAGCCAGTTCACCCTCTACGCCGACACCAAGTCCCGCCGCCCCGGCTTCTCCGGGGCCGCCAAGCCGGATATCGCCATCCCCCTGTATGAGAAGTTCATGGCCGAGTGCGCCGGCCGGGGCTTTGAGGTCCAGCACGGCGAATTCGGCGCCGATATGCAGGTTTATAGTCAGAACGACGGTCCTGTGACCATTCTGCTGGACACCGACCAGATGTAACGCCGAATTCGCCCCCGCGCTTTGCGCGTCCGAGCGTTTTGCCAAAGGCAAAACCTCGATGCCGGGCGGATTCACTCCGCCCGAGCAGATCAAAAGATGCGGGGTCCCCGCAGGGCCGTGGCCCTGTGGGGGATTCGGCGCCGATATGCAGGTTTATAGGCAGAATGACGGTCCTGTGACCATTCTGCTGGACACCGATACCATGTAAAGAAGGGGGCAGACAACCCATGAAAATTCGCGTTTTACAGGTGGGGCCCATCGGCACCAACTGCTATCTGCTGGAGGACGAGGACACCCACACCGCCGCCGTGGTGGACCCCGGCGACGAGGCCGGCCGCATCCTGGCCCAGGCCAGGGAGGATGGGGTGGAGATCCAGTCCATCCTGCTGACCCACGCCCACTATGACCACACCACCGGCGTGGCCGGGCTGCTCAAGGCCCTGCCCAACATCCCGGTGTACCTCCACCCCGCCGATATCGCCCGGCTGGGCAGCCAGGTGTTCCCCCCGCTGGGCACCGAGCCCACCCCCTATGACGACGGCGACCTGGTGAAGGTGGGAGGCATCGACGTGCAGGTGCTCCACACCCCCGGCCACACCCCCGGCGGGGTGTGCCTGATGGCGGGGGAAGCTCTTTTCACCGGCGACACCCTGTTCCAGGGCTCCATGGGCCGCACCGACCTGCCCGGAGGCAGCTATGAGGAGATCATGGCCTCCCTGGCCCGGCTGGCCAAGCTGCCCGGGGACTTCCACGTCCTCCCCGGCCACATGGATCTGTCCACCCTGGAGGCCGAGCGGAAGAGCAACTACTATATGCAGCAGGCCGCCCTATGAAGCTGTATTTTCGCGGCCACGACTACAAATATGCCGCCGAGCAAATGTTATTGACGCTTTTTCCTGACCAGCGACCGGAATACGACGACCAGCCCCCCGCTGCCGGAGAGGACCATCTGGTGCTCTCCCTGAGCCGGGGGGAGCTGTGGGCTACTGCCACCGCCAGGCTGACTTACAACGGTCAGTCATATGGGGCAAGCCGCCGGTGTAAACTGGAAGAGCTCACCGACGACCTCTCCACCAGCCGGGCCCTCCAGCGGATCTTGAAGCTGGCCTTCTACGACGCCGGGGTGGCCGCCCGGGGGAACGAGCCCCCCTGGGGGGCGTTGACCGGCGTGCGGCCGGTGAAGATCCCCACCAAGGCCATGCTGGCCGGAGCCACCCCCGCCCAGGCGGAGAAGGTACTCAAAGATACCTACCGGGTGTCCCCCCTGCGGCGGCAGCTGGCCATGGACTGCGCCCAGGCCAGCCTGGCGGCCAAGCGGAGCCTGCGGCCCGAGGAGGTGTCCCTCTATGTGGGCATCCCTTTCTGCCCCACCCGGTGCGCCTACTGCTCCTTTGTGTCCGCCGACGTGGGCCGTGCCCTCAAGCTCATCGACCCCTTCCTGGACTGCCTTTCCCGGGAAATCAAGGCCACCGGTGAGATGCTGGCGGGGGCGGGGTTGAAGGTGCGCTCGGTCTACTTCGGCGGCGGCACCCCCACCACCCTGTCGGCCCCCCAGCTGGACCGGCTCATGGGGGAGATCGCCGATTCCATCGACCTGTCCGCCTGCACCGAGTACACCGTGGAGGCGGGACGGCCCGACACCATTACCCGGGAAAAGTTGGAGGTCCTCTTCCGCCGGGGCTGCGGCCGGGTGTCGGTGAATCCCCAGACCATGCAGGACCATGTGCTGGCCGCCATGGGCCGGGCCCATCGGGGGTCGGATATCCGGAAGGCCTACGCCATGGCCCGGGACAGCGGCATCCCCTGCGTCAACATGGATCTCATCGCCGGTCTGCCCGCCGACAGCGTGGACGGCTTCCGGTCCTCCCTGGACCAGGTGCTGGCCCTGGCGCCGGAGAACATTACCGTCCACACCCTGGCCATGAAGAAGGGTTCCCGGCTGATGGAGGAGGGGAGCGGCGTACCCGCCGATGAAGAGGTGGCCGCCATGCTGGAGTACGCCTGGTCCGCCCTGCGTACAGCGGGGCAGATCCCCTATTACCTCTACCGTCAGAAGTATATGTCCGGCTCCTTTGAGAACGTGGGCTGGTGCCTGCCGGGCACCGAGAGCCTGTACAACATCTGCATGATGGAGGAGCTGCACACCATCGTCTCCCTGGGAGGCGGCGGGGTGACCAAGCTGGTCAACCCGGCCACCGGCTACATCGAGCGTGTGGCCAACCCCAAGTATCCCAAGGAGTATATCGAGAAGATCGACGCTGTCTGCGCCGGAAAGGAGCGGGTGGCCCGCTTCCACGGCGCCCTGTAAGGAGGTCCGTTATGCCCTATCAGCTGCAAGAGATCAACGAGAGCATCCGCACCGACCCCAAGGGATTTCTGGAGGCCTGCGACGCCGCCTATCAAAGCCGCATTGCGTCGGCGGTAGACCGCATTCTGGAGCGGATGAAGGAGAGCCCCATCGTGCTGCTGTCCGGCCCCTCCGGCTCGGGCAAGACCACCACTGCCCTCAAGCTGGAGCAGGAGCTGGAGCGCCGGGGTGTGAATACCCACACCATCTCCATGGACAACTACTATAAAACCCTCAACCGCAAGACCGCACCCCGCACCCCCGAGGGGGACATCGACTACGAGTCCCCGGTGCTGCTGGACCTGGATCTGCTGGACGAGACCTTCTCCCGGCTGTCCCAGGGCGAGTGGGTGGTGGTGCCCAAGTATGAATTTGCCCGGCAGATGCGCAACGACAGCCGGGGCACCTTTTTGAAGCTGGACAAGAACGAGATCGCCATCTTTGAGGGCATCCACGCCCTCAACGACGACATCTTCGGCCGCCACCCCGAGGCCACCGGCCTGTACATCTCCGCCCGCTCCAATGTGCTGGAGGGGGAGGATCTGCGGTTCAAGGGCACCTGGATGCGCATTTCCCGCCGGGCGGTCCGTGACTATAATTTCCGGGGCACAGACCTTTTGGAAACCCTTTTGATGTGGTATAATGTGCGCCGGGGCGAGAAGACGTACATCTCCCCCTTTAAGAACCGGGCCAATATCATCATCGACTCCTCCCTGCCCTACGAGGTGCCGGTGTTTGCCAACTACGCCCACGCCCTGAGAGAGGCGGTGGACCAGATCCCCGCCGACAACCCCCGCTGTCAGGAGTTCCACGATCTGGTGGACGCCTTCGGGTATTTTGAGCCGGTGGACCCGGCCCTGGTGCCTCCCGAGTCCCTGATCCGGGAGTTTATCGGCGGCGGAACATACAGTTACTGATCATGTCCAGGGGGGACCAGTCCCCCCCTGGATACAGCCCCGCCGCGCCGCAGGCGGCACAGCGGGGCTGATACCCCCCTCACCCGCGCCCACGCGGGTGGTTGCCCGCCGGTGGCGGAGCAAGCAGCGGTGTCCTGCGGCGAAATGAATTCGCCTGCGGACTTATTTTTACTGAAATCTCTGGTAACAACATAGGAAAGAAGGAAAAATACCATGTCTGAATGTACCCACAACTGTTCCTCCTGCGGCGAGAGCTGCGGCGAGCGCACTGCCCCTCAGGATCTCCACGTCCCTGCCAACGGCCTGTCCCACATCGGCAAGGTCATTGCCGTGGTCAGCGGCAAGGGCGGCGTGGGCAAGAGCCTGGTGACCTCCTCCCTGGCGGTGGCTATGCGCCGCATGGGCAAGAAGGTGGCCGTGCTGGACGCCGACATCACCGGCCCCTCCATCCCCGCCGCCTTCGGCATCCACACCCGGGCCGAGGGCAGCGAGCTGGGCATCTACCCCGCCGAGACCAAGACCGGCATCGGCATCATGAGCCTCAACCTGCTCACCGAGCATGAGACCGACCCCGTCATCTGGCGCGGTCCCGTCATCGCCGGCACCGTCAAGCAGTTCTGGACCGACGTGATCTGGGGCGACGTGGACTATATGTTCGTGGATATGCCTCCCGGAACCGGCGACGTGCCCCTGACCGTGTTCCAGTCCCTGCCCATCGACGGCATCGTGGTGGTCACCTCTCCCCAGGATCTGGTGAGCATGATCGTCACCAAGGCCGTCAAGATGGCCGAGATGATGCACATCCCCGTGCTGGGCCTGGTGGAAAACTACTCCTACTTCCAGTGCCCCGACTGCGGCAAGCGCCACGCCATCTTCGGCGAGAGCCACATCGACCAGGTGGCCGCCGGTCTGGGCCTGAAGGTGCTGGCCCGTCTGCCCATCGATCCCGCTGTGGCCGCCGCCTGCGACGCCGGCAAGATCGAGGATCTGGAGCAGAATTACCTGGCCGACGTGGCCAAGGCTCTGGCGGAATAACCAGGATCAGCCTTTACAAAACGTTCATATCCGGTTCAAAACGGGTTCACAGTGAGAGGTTAGGATAAGAACCGTGGTTGAGACATACCACTCCTCTCTTTCCTCTCTTTTTCAGATCTTGGAAACACAGGCCCGCAACAGGCGGCGGGCCTGTGTTTCTGCGTTTTAGCCCCAAAAGGAGGGACAAGCCCATGCCCACCCGTGTGAAAAAACGCCGCCGTTCCCCTCTGCTGCCCGCCCTTATCATTCTTGTGCTGATTGGAGCGGCCTTCCTGATCTGGCGGCTGGCCTTCTCCGCCCCCCAGCCCTCCGGCGATCTGCCTGACTGGATCACCGAGGAGCTGCTCCCCATCAATCCCTATTCCCGGCCCGGCGAGCCCCTGGAGGAGGTCAACGGCGTGGTGGTCCACTATGTGGGCAACCCGGGCACCACCGCCCAGCAGAACAACAGCTACTTCCGAAACCTGGCCACCACCGGAGAGACCTACGCCTCCAGCCATTTCCTCATCGGCCTGGACGGGGAGATCATCTGCAACGTCCCCCTGGACGAGATCGCCTACTGTACCGGCCCCCGGAATGTGGACACCATCTCCATCGAGTGCTGCCACCCCGACGACACCGGGGCCTTCACTCAGGCCACCTACGACTCCCTTATCAAGCTGGTCCGCTGGCTTATGGACGAGTACCGCCTGGACACCGACCAAGTCATCCGGCACTACGATGTCACCGGCAAGGAATGTCCCCTTTATTATGTTCGAAACCCGGAGGCGTGGGAACAATTTAAGGCTGACTTGCAAGAATAGTCCGTTTTATTGGACAGTTGCTCTGGTATCCTGTACCCAACGATACAGGAAAGGAGCGCTGAACCATGGAATTTGAACTTCGCTATGTAAACGGACACATTGAGGTATACGACGCCGCCGGACGCTTCCGGTTTTCCGCCGACTCCCAGGGGGAGGCGCTGGCCGAACTGGAGGACCTGGCCGCATAAGCAACAGGGCCGGACCACGGATTGCCGTGGTCCGGCCTTTCTTGACACTTTAGGCGGGAATAGGGTAATATAATAATATATACGCATCTTTTGCGCCGGCTCTGAGGGCCGGCAGTTTTACGATATGAGGAGAGGCCCATGGCAAGAAGTTCTTCCCCAAAAAGTTACGGCAATGACTCCATTTCCTCCCTGAAGGGGGCGGATCGAGTCCGCAAGCGCCCGGCCGTTATCTTCGGCTCCGACGGGCTGGAGGGCTGCGAACACGCGGTGTTTGAGATCCTGTCCAACGCCATCGACGAGGCCCGGGAGGGCCACGGTAATCTCATTACTGTCACCCGGTATGAGGACAAGTCCATCGAGGTGGAGGACTTCGGCCGGGGCTGCCCGGTGGACTGGAACGAGAAGGAGCAGAAGTTCAACTGGGAGCTGGTATTCTGCGAGCTGTACGCCGGCGGCAAGTATAACAACAACGCCGGCGACAACTACGAGTACTCCCTGGGCCTCAACGGCCTGGGCTCCTGCGCCACCCAGTATGCCAGCCGCTACTTTGACGCGGTGATCCACCGGGACGGCTTCGAGTATACCCTCCATTTTGAGAAGGGTGAAAACATCGGCGGCCTGAAGAAGGAGCCCTACTCCGGCAAAAAGACCGGCTCCAAATTCCGCTGGCTGCCCGACCTGGACGTGTTCACCGACATCGACATTCCGGTGGAGTACTACCTGGACGTGCTGAAGCGGCAGGCGGTGGTCAATGCCGGTATTACCTTCCGGTTCCGCAATCAGGTGGGGGGCAAGTTCGAGACCACCGACTTCAAGTATGAAAACGGTATCGAGGACTATGTGAAGGAGCTGGCGGGGGACAACCCCCTGACCCAGCCGGTGTTCTGGCAGACCGAGCGGCGGGGCCGTGACCGGGCGGACAAGGACGAGTACAAGGTGAAGCTGTCTGTGTCCTTCTGCTTCTCCAACACGGTGCAGATCATTGAACACTACCACAACTCCTCCTGGCTGGAGCATGGCGGCTCCCCGGAGAAGGCGGTGAAGTCGGCCTTCGTGGGGGGCATCGACGCCTGGCTCAAGGCCCAGGGCAAGTATCAGAAGAGCGAGAGCAAGATCACCTGGGCCGACGTGGAGGACTGCCTGGTGCTGGTGAGCAACAACTTCTCCACCCAGACCTCCTACGAGAACCAGACCAAGAAGGCCATCACCAACAAGTTTGTCCAGGAGGCCATGACCGAGTTCCTCCGCTCCCAGCTGGAGGTCTACTTCATCGAGAACCCCTTCGACGCCGCCAAGATCGGCGAGCAGGTGCTCATCAACAAGCGCTCCCGTGAGAACGCCGAGCGCACCCGGCTGAACATCAAGAAGAAGCTGTCCGGCAATGTGGATATCTCCAACCGGGTGCAGAAGTTTGTGGACTGCCGCACCAAGGACACCACCCGCCGGGAGCTGTATATCGTGGAGGGCGACTCGGCTCTGGGCAGCGTCAAGCTGAGCCGGGACGCGGAGTTCCAGGGTATCATGCCCGTCCGGGGTAAGATTTTGAACTGCCTCAAGGCCGACTATGCCAAGATCTTCAAGAGCGAGATCATCACCGATCTTTTGAAGGTGCTGGGCTGCGGCGTGGAGGTCCACGACAAGCACGCCAAGGATCTGGCCGCCTTCGACCTCATGAACCTGCGGTGGAACAAGATCGTCATCTGTACCGATGCCGACGTGGACGGCTTCCAGATCCGCACCCTGATCTTGACCATGCTCTACCGCCTCACCCCCACCCTCATCCAGCGGGGCTATGTGTATATCGCGGAATCCCCCCTGTATGAGATCAACTATAAGGAAAAGACCTGGTTTGCCTATTCCGACGCCGAGAAGAACGACATTGTAAACGGCGAGCTGGCGGGCAAGAAGTGCTCCATCAACCGCTCCAAAGGTCTGGGCGAGAACGAACCCGACATGATGTGGCTCACCACCATGAATCCCGAGACACGGCGGCTTATCAAGGTCATGCCTGAGGATGTGGAAAACACCGCCCGGGTCTTTGACCTGCTGCTGGGGGACAACCTCCAGGGGCGGAAAGACCACATTGCAGAAAATGGATATAAATATCTGGAACTGGCGGATATATCGTAAGGACCGCTTACCGGGTGACACAAGTTTCTCTCTGGATCGGGTGCCGGTCTTTGCACCACTGGGAGGGACCAAATGCAATATATAGCTGTTTTGATTATATTGGAGATGCTTTGTGTCAATCTGTATGTAAGCCATATTTGCCTGGACCGCAAGGCCGCTCCCGTAATTGTGGTGCCTGTGATGGCTGTGTTTTCCCTGCTGCTCTGGCGTATTTCCGCGGCGACCATTACGTCATTGCCGGGGTATGGAGAGGGCTACTTTATATTTTTGGGTCTCTTTTACCTGATACCGCTGCTTTTTCTCTACCGGTGCGGCATCAAGACCACCATATCGGTCATGTTTCTGTCCTGATCCTACACTATGCTGGCCTTCCTCTTCTCACAATACCTGGGCCGGCTCTTTCCGGAATCTGCACAGATGACTGCCACACTGATCATCCAAACGGCGGTGTATCTGGTAACTCTGAGGCCTTTTTTGCGGCTGCTGCACGAAAGGCTGCTCTATGTCATTGCCCATGAACAGACAGACAGGTGCAATATGCTCTTTTGCCTCAGCGCATCCACCTGCGCGGTGATCTTTTGCGCAAACTTTGTGCTGCTGAAAGAACACTCTCTGGCGGCAAAGCTGGCTCTGATCTGCACATTGGCGGTCAATACTACTCTGATGTATCAGGCGCTTTATGGTCTGACCCATGCCCGGCGGAATGCGGTTCAGACCCGACAGGAATCGCTCACCGATGCGCTGACCGGCTTAAACAACCGCAGAGCCTTTTTTGAGCAGGCGGAACTGCTGGTGGAGGGCGGACACCCCTTTGCGATTGCCTTTATTGATCTGGACCGCTTTAAATCCATCAACGATACCTACGGCCATGTGGCCGGGGACAGCTATCTGCGGCGGTTTGCCCAGGCGTTTACCCGGCAGTTCTCTGACCAGGGCACGCTCTACCGCATCGCGGGGGATGAATTTATCTTCTTGCGGGAAGGAGAGCAGGGAGCGGATGCCATGCTGGAGGGAATGCGAGGTTTTTCTGTCTTTTCTGCCGAATCCGAGATTCCATTTTTGGGATTCAGCTGCGGCACTGCCGCCTTCCCGGCCGACGCCGGGGTGCTGGATGAGTTGCTTGGCGTGGCGGACGGCCGGATGTACCGGGCTAAAACAGACAGCCGGGCTGCAAAAAATACTGTTTAGACAAATCAGGGATTGATACCATGTCCGGTCCTTTCCTGGACACCAGGATAATCCCTCCGGCGGCCTGCGCAACGCGCAGGCCGCCGGTCTTTGTTTTGGCGCTTTACGGCGATGAATTGCGTTTTTTTCAAAGGAATGATATAATTCTAACCACTGAAAGCGGCCAGTCTGTACTGACAAAGGAATGATTCGATTTGGCAAAGAAAAAGGACCCCCAGGAGGGGGCGAAGAAGGTCAACAACCCCAACGTCATGGGCCTGCGGCCCGAGGTGCTGGAGCAGCCCATTACCGAGACGCTGGAGCTCAACTATATGCCCTACGCCATGAGCGTTATCGTCTCCCGGGCCATCCCGGAGATCGACGGGTTCAAGCCCTCCCACCGGAAGCTGCTGTACACCATGTACCAGATGCACCTGCTGGGCGGCAACCGCACCAAGAGCGCCAACGTGGTGGGCCAGACCATGAAATTAAACCCCCACGGCGACGCCGCCATCTACGACACCATGGTGCGCCTCTCCCGGGGCTACGGGGCCCTGCTCCACCCCCTGGTGGACTCCAAGGGCAACTTCGGTAAGGTGTACTCCCGGGACATGGCCTGGGCGGCCAGCCGTTACACCGAGGTGCGGCTGGACCCCATCTGCGCCGAGCTCTTCCGGGACATCGACCAGGACACGGTGGACTTTGTGGACAACTACGACGGCTCCATGAAAGAGCCCACCCTGCTGCCTACCACCTTCCCCAACGTGCTGGTGAGCGCCAACCAGGGCATTGCCGTGGGTATGGCCTCCAACCTGTGCGGCTTCAATCTGGGCGAGGTATGCGACGCCACGGCGGCCTATCTGAAAAACCCCAAGGTCAACCTGATGGAGTACCTGAAGGCCCCCGACTTCCCCACCGGCGGCGAGCTTTTGTACGACGAGGCTGCTTTAAGGCAGATCTACGACACCGGCCGGGGCTCCTTCCAGGTGCGGGCCCGGTGGCGCTACCTCAAGAGCGAAAATCTCATCGAGGTGTATGAAATCCCATACACTACCACGGTGGAGGCCATCATGGACAAGGTGGCCGAGCTCATCAAGGCGGGCAAGATCAAAGAGATCGCCGATATGCGGGATGAGACCGACCTGAACGGCCTGAAGATCACCATTGACCTGAAACGGGGCACCGACCCGGACAAGCTGATGGCCAAGCTGTTCAAGTCCACCACCCTCCAGGACGCCTGCTCCTGCAACTTCAATATCCTCATTGCCGGGATGCCCCGGGTCATGGGCGTGGGAGAGATTTTGGAGGAGTGGACCGGCTGGCGGATGGACGGAGTGCGCCGCCGCACCTACTATGTGATGAAGAAGAAGCAGGAGAAGCTCCACCTGCTCAAAGGCCTGAAAAAGATCCTGCTGGACATTGACCGGGCCATCAAGATCATCCGGGAGACCGAGGAGGACGCCGAGGTGGTGCCCAACCTGATGATCGGCTTCGGCATCGACAACATCCAGGCGGAATATGTGGCCGACATTAAGCTGCGCAACATCAACAAGGAGTATATCCTCAAGCGTATTGAAGAGGTGGCCGGGCTGGAGGAGGAGATCGCCGACCTCCAGGACATCGTCAATAACCCCGGCCGCATCAAGAAGATTATTTCCCAGGAACTCTCGGCGGTGAAGAAGAAGTACGCCTCTCCCCGGCGCACCGAGATCGTCTACGACTATCAGGCCGCCGGCGCCGTGGAGGAGGAGGACGAGACCCCCGACTATCCTGTCCATGTGTTCTGCTCCAGGGAGGGCTACTTCAAGAAGATCACCCCCCAGTCTCTCCGCATGAGCAGCGAGCAGAAGTACAAGGAGGGGGACGGCCCCTACCTGTACTGGGAGGGGAACAACCGGGATATGCTATTGGTGTTTACCGACAAGCAGCAGTGCTACAAGGCCCCCCTCAGCGAGTTCGACGATGCCAAGGCCAGCGTGCTGGGCGACTTTTTGCCCACCAAGCTGGGCATGGACCCCGGCGAGAGCTTCGTGTGGGCCTGCCTGACCAGCGACTACTCCGGCCATATCCTCTTCTTCTTTGAGAACGGCAAGGTAGCCCGGGTAGAGGTGGCTGCCTACCAGACTCAGACCAAGCGGAGAAAGCTCACCGGCGCCTACTCCGACAAGTCCCCCCTGGCCGCCGCCCTCCACATCAAGGAGGATCTGGAGGTGGCAGTTACCTCCACCGAGGGCCGCTGCCTGGTGTTCCACACCGCCGCCCTCACCCCCAAGACCACCCGTTCCACCCAGGGGGTCAACGTCATGACCCTCAAGCCCAAGTGGAAGGTGGAAAAGGCAGTCCCGCTGACGGACACCACCATTGTCAACGCCGCCCGGTACCGGGCACGGTCCCTGCCGGTGGCGGGCGCCCTGCTGAAGGAGGAGGACCGGGGTGAGGAACAGATCAGCCTGCTGTGATCCAGCCAGAGAAATGAGGAATATTCGTTGAAACACACTGTGAGCTATTATGTAAAAAGCTATGCGGTCATTACCCTGGGCTCCATCCTGTACGCTCTGGCCTATAACATCTTCTACGCCCCCAACCTGGTGGCCATGGGCGGCCTCACCGGCCTGGGCCAGGTGCTCAACGCCCTGATCCCCGTCCTGCCGGTGGGCACCACGGTGTTTGTGATGAATGTGCCCCTCTTCTTTCTGGGGTGGAAGTTCATCGGCGGCCACCTGCTGGTGTCCTCCCTGTACGCCATGACCTTCAGCTCCTTTGCCATCGACGTGATGGATATGATCTATCAGTTCCCGCCCATGGATACCATGCTGGCGGCCATCTTTGGTGGGGCCCTGCTGGGGGCCGGCATCGGTCTGGTGTTCGCCAAGGGGGCTACCACCGGCGGCACCGACCTGATCGCCCGGCTGCTCAAGCTGAAGTTTGCCTGGCTGCCCATGGGCACCCTGGTGCTTATCCCCGACTTCATTGTCATCGTGCTGGCCGCCATCGCCTTCGGCAAGGTGGAGAGCGCCCTGTACGGCATTGTGTCCCTCTATATCACCACCAAGGTGATGGACACCGTTCTGTACGGCCTGGACAGCTCCAAGGTGGCCTATATCATCAGCGACTCCTACCGGGAGATCGCCGACGCCATCATCGCCATGGACCGGGGAGCAACCCTCCTCCACGGCGAGGGAGTCTACTCCGGCAATGAGAAAAAGGTACTGATGGTGGCCTTCAAGCAGAAGGAGATCGTGCCCCTGAAGGAGAAGGTCAACGAGATTGATCCCCACTCCTTCCTCATTGTGTGCGACGCCCACGACGTACTGGGGGAGGGCTTCCGCACCTACAGCAAGGACGACATTTGATCCCAGCCCACAGAGAAAGGAAGGGTTTCCATGACGGATTTCACCAAGGTAAAGGCCAACCTGGAGAAGCGGGGTTATGCCGTGTCCTGCTTTGCCACGGCGGCGGAGGCCGCAAACTATCTGGACGGCAAGCTGGACGGCAGGACCATCGGCATCGGCGGCTCGGTGACGGTCCGGGAGATGGGCCTTCTGGACCGGCTCAAGGCCCACAACACCGTGGTCTCCCACTGGGAGGGCAGCCGCAAGGAGGACGCCGCCTTCACCCAGGTCTACCTGTGCTCGGTGAACGGTCTGGCGGAGACCGGCGAGATGGTGAATATCGACGGGGTGGGCAACCGCATTGCCTCCACCGTGTTCGGCCATGAGGAGCTCTATCTGGTGGTGGGCCGCAACAAGTTAGCCCCCGACTACGACGGCGCGGTATGGCGGGCCCGCAACGTGGCCTCCCCCAAAAACGCCATCCGTCTCCAGCGTAAGACCCCCTGCGCCGTCAAGGGGGACAAGTGCTACGACTGCAACAGCCCCGAGCGGCTGTGCCGGGGCATGACGGTGCTGTGGCAGGCATCCAACGGCATCGGACGTACCGAGGTGGTACTGATTGACGAGGACCTGGGCTTTTGAGGAAAGAAAGGGGGCGGGGCCTGTGAAAAAGTGCATACCGGCCCTGGCCCTGAGCCTGGCCCTGCTGCTGGGCGGGTGCTCCCTGTCGGGGCAGGCCTATACGGTGGTGGGGCCCCACGCCGAGCATCCTGTTCTGGGGGAAAATGAGTCTACCATCAAGGCCAGCACCTATTCCGAGCTGGTCAACGGCATACTGTTTTTCGTCTCCCAGGGGGTAGAAGAGGGCGTTATCCAGATCACCGACTATAACGGCGACGTGGAGGAGGACCTGAACCGGGCCTGCCTGGAGGTGGCCAAGGACGACCCCCTGGGGGCCTATGCGGTGGACTTCATCAAGAACGACTATACCACCATCATCACCACCTATGAGGCCACCATTACCATCTCCTACCGCCGCTCCCCCGAGCAGGTGAGCAATCTGGTGAACATCACCGGTACCAGCGCCATCCGGGAGGAGGCGGCTCAGGCCCTGTCGGCCTTCAAGACCGAGCTTGCCCTGCGGGTGGGCTACTTCACCGGGGACGCCGCCGCGGTGGAGGAGCAGGTACGGCAGGCCTACTACGACACCCCTGCCGCCGCGCTGGGGATGCCGGAGTGCTCGGTGGAGCTCTATCCCAAAACCGACGCCGGCACCCAGCGCATTGTGGAGATCCTGCTGGACTACCCGGAGGAGCCCACAGCCCTCCAGCGGAAGCGCCAGCAGCTCCAGGAGCAGTCGGCGGCCATCCTCACCCCCATCCAGCACCAGATCGCCAGCCGGCGGCTGGACCTGCTGATGGGGACGCTGCCCAACGTGGTGAAGGTGGACCTGAAGACCGGCGGCGCCACCGCCTGGGACGCGCTGGTAGGTCAGGGGGCCAACGATGAGGGACTGGCCTTAGCCTTCCAGCTGCTGTGCGACGGCCTGGGGCTGAAGGGTCAGATCATAGAGGGTACCCTGCAGGGTCAGCCCCACTTTTTCAACCAGGTGGACCGCAACGGACAGACCGTGTGGGTGGATCTGAGCCGCAGCACCGGCAAGACCTGGACGGCGGCCCAAATGGCTGAAATGGGCTATCAGTGGACAGACCAGGAGGCCTGAAAAGAAAAAATAAAAAAATCGAAAAATTCCCTTGACATTGGAAGCACGGATTGCTATAATAACATCCGTCGCTTGCAGGTGTAGCTCATCTGGTAGAGCGCCACCTTGCCAAGGTGGAGGTAGCGAGTTCGAGCCTCGTCACCTGCTCCAGAAAAAAGAAACAGCACTCCATTCGGAGTGCTGTTTCTTTTTTTGTTCCTGAGAAATTACAATGCTCGGCGCAAAAGCGCCGCCGACCCGAAGGGCCGGTTTTGTGGATTCCATAACCACAACAAAAACGCAGGACAACCTTTGGATGTCCTGCGTTCTGTTTTTGATTACCCCAGGAAGAACCGGACCGCCACCGCCGCCACGGCGGTAAGCATCCCCGCCGACGCGATGAGATCGGCGGCCAGGGCCAGGTCCAGCCGGCGGCGGGGCCGGGCCTCCTCCTCCGGCGCGGGAATCTCCTCCGGGATCTCTTCTGCCGCAGACTCCCCTTCCAGGGCCCGGCGGCAGGCCTCAAAGTCCAGCACCTTTCCCTCCGGCCGGGCGGGCTTCCGCCGGGGCAGCACGGTATAGCACACCGTCTCCTGACCTACGCAGGCCTTTTGGTCCGACTCGTTTGCGTATCCTGTGATCCGTCTGGCGTCCAGATTCAGATAAATGGTCTCCATACCGTTTCCCTCCTGTTGTTCCGGCGTTTGATCCCAGTATACGGGATAAGGTGTCCTATAAAACGTACTTTGTAAGGACCCTTGTACTTTTCTGACGGCGCAGAGCGGCAAAAAGTTCCCGACGCAGGATTAGAACTTTTGTTCGTGCCTAGTATACAACATACGTTCGATTTTTGCAAGCACTTTTTTTGAGGGGAAATAGGAAACCGCCAGGTTCAGAAAAAGGGGTTATTTTCCTTGCAACCGGGGAAAAGATTTGATATACTGGCAAAGATCATGACATTGGGAAAGGATGATCCCGCTGTGGAGTATCAAAACGTTACCTTGATCGGAATGCCCGGCTCGGGCAAGAGCACCGTGGGGGTGCTGCTGGCCAAGACCCTGGGCTATCGCTTTGTGGATGCCGATCTGCTCATCCAGCAGCGGGAGGGCGCCCTGCTCCAGGACATCCTGGACCAGCGGGGCGTGGAGGCCTTCCTGGACGTGGAGGAGGCCGTCATCCGGGATCTGGACTGCACCCGCACTGTCATTGCACCCGGCGGCAGCGCAATTTGCCGGGAGGAGGCTGCCCGCCACCTCAAGGAGCTGGGGCTGGTGGTGTATCTCCATGTGCCTCTGGAGGAGCTGGAGCGGCGTATCCGCAACATCACCACCCGGGGTATTGCCATGTCCCCCGGCCAGACCCTGGCCGACGTGTACGCCGCCCGGGAGCCTCTGTACCGCAAATACGCCGACCTGACGGTGGATGTGACGGGGGGAAACACCCTGGAGCAGACGGTGGCGGCAGTGGTGGCCCGGCTGGGCTGACCGCCCCTTGTATTTTTTTGAAATAATGATATACTATATTCCAGTAAACTATCATGTACGAAATGCCCGCCGGCTGGCCGGCGGGCTTCGTCGTGTTTTTTCTGCCTCCGCGCGGCAGTCTTATTTTTTGTGCCCCCGGCGCGGAAGGGGCATTTCTAACGAAAGGAACGAACCGCATGACATTCCAGGACCTCGGCCTGAAAGCGCCCATCCTGAAGGCGCTGGCCGAACAGGGGTATGAACGCCCCTCCCCCATTCAGGAAAAAGCCATTCCCCCCGCTCTGGCGGGCCGGGACGTGCTGGGCTGCGCCCAGACCGGCACCGGCAAGACCTGTGCCTTTGCCGCCCCCATTCTCCAGCGGCTCAGCGACCGCAAGGGCAAGGGCATCCGGGCCCTCATCCTCACCCCCACCCGGGAGCTGGCCCTCCAGATCCAGGAGAACATTGTGGCCTACAGCCGCCACCTGCCTATCCGCTCCGCCGTCATCTTCGGCGGCGTGGGCCAGAACCCCCAGGTGGAGCAGCTGAAAAAGGGCGTGGACATCCTGGTGGCCACCCCCGGCCGCCTGGGCGATTTGTACAACCAGAAGTTTGTGGACCTGTCCAAGCTGGAGGTCTTTGTGCTGGACGAGGCCGACCGGATGCTGGACATGGGCTTCATCCACGATGTGCGCCGCATTCTGGGCTGGCTGCCCAAGAAGAAGCAGACCCTCTTCTTCTCCGCCACCATGCCCCCGGAGGTCCAGGGACTGGTGGACTCCCTGCTGGTGAATCCGGTAAAGGTGGCGGTGGACCCGGTGTCCTCTCCGGTGGAGGTCATCGACCAGAAGCTCTACTATGTGGACCGGGGCAACAAGACCAAGCTGCTGGCCTCCCTGATCCTGGAGCCCGACGTAAAGAACGCCCTGGTGTTTACCCGCACCAAGCACGGGGCAAACAAGGTGGCCGGGGACCTGGTGAAGGCGGGCATCGCCGCCGCCGCCATCCACGGCAACAAGAGCCAGACCGCCCGGCAGCAGGCCCTGGCCGACTTCAAGAGCGGCAAGATTACCGCCCTGGTGGCCACCGACATTGCCGCCCGGGGCCTGGATATCGAGGAGCTGAGCCACGTCTTTAACTACAACCTGCCCGACGTGCCCGAGACCTACGTCCACCGCATCGGCCGTACCGGCCGGGCGGGCCACGGCGGCACCGCCATCTCCTTCTGCGACATCAACGAGAAGGAGGAGCTCAGGGGCATCCAGAAGCTGCTGGGCAAGGCCATCCCGGTGGTGGAGGACCACCCCTGGCCCATGGAGGTCTTTGAGCCCCTGCCCAAGGATAAGAAGGGCCGGATTATCAACCCGGAGGACGCCGAGGCCCGGGCCGCCGCCAAGGAGAAGCGCCGCCAGCGGGACGCCGCCAACAAGGCCGCCGCTGCCGAGCGCAAGGCCAAGGCTGCCCAGAAGGCGGCTGAGGCGGTGGAACAGCCCGCCCCGGCCCAGCCGGAGAAAAAGAAGAAGTCCAGGCGGGGGGTGCGCAACAGCGCCACCCTGGAGGAGGCTCTGGTAGCCACCGTCCCCACCCGCCCCTCCGCGCCTGAGCCGGCGTTTGAGGATTTCCACCGGCCCGATCCCCTGGCCAGCGACATCATTATGGATGCCACCGCCCGGCTGCTGGCCCCCCGGAAGCCCGCTCCCCGGCCTGAGAAGAAGGACAACCGGAAGGAAAAGCGGCCCAAGGAGAAACAGGCCAAAGAGAAGCAGGCCCCTCAGGAGAAGGCTTCTCAGAAGCAGCCAAAGGCCCAGGGCAAGAAGCAGGCGGCAGCCCAGTCCCCCGCCCCCGCGCCCAAGAGTGAGCGGAAGAAGCGGGGCGGCAGAGGCCGTGCCGGCCGTCCGCCGGAGATCGTGCTGCGCTCCAACGGCCAGAAGGACTCCACCGAGCAGCCCAGCCTGATGAAGCCTTATTATCTCAGTGATGACTGACCTCGCCCCAAGGGCGCGCCGCTGTGCGGCGCGCCCTTTTTTTACCTGTTTACACTATGGTAAAAATCCACAAAATTTTTTGTGAAAAATTTAACGAAGTTTGCGCCATATTAAAATCATGCAAAATATTTAAAGAATTTGCATGATTAACAAAAAAACAGCTGAAAATAAAAAGATTTTGAGGATGAAAAAATGCATACAAAAAACTAAACTCATAATTTTAAACTTGCAATCAGCCTGGGATTGAAGTATGATTCAGGTAACATCGGGAAAATTGTCCGGAGGGACAAGAGATGGGGAAAGGCGGTGAATGTATGTCTCTGGAAGCGATCAAGCAGGTGACTGAGGCTGAACAGGCCAACAAGCAGCGCAAGGCGGAGGCCCAGGCCGAGGCCAAGCGCACCGTGGCGGAGGCCGAGCGGGCTGGCAAGGCCCGGCTGGCGGAAGCACGGGCTCAGGCCGAGGCTCAGGTCCGTGAATTTATGCGTTCGGCGGAGGAAACGGCGGCCAAGCACGCCGCGGAGGTCAACGCCCAGACGCAGAAGGCCTGCGACGCCCTGCGCTCCAAGGCGGAGGGCCGTCTGGCTGACGCCGCTGAGAGCATCGTGAGAAGGGTAGTGAAGAACTGATGTCCATTGTGAAAATGAAGCGGCTGCGGCTCATCGGAATGCAATCCGAGCGGGAGTCCATGCTGCGGCTGCTTCAGCATTTGGGCTGTGTGGAGATTGACGAGCCGGGGGACCGCAAGGACGACCCCGACTGGGCCAGCCTCACACGGCCGGACACCGGGGCGCTGAACGAGGCCAGGGACGCCCGTTCCAGCGTGGAGAACGCCCTGAAAGCCCTGAAGAAGTACGGCCCCAAACAGAAGGGCGGGCTCCTCACCCCCAGACCGGTGATTACAGAGGGAGAGCTCTTCGACGACGCGGCCTACCGGACCGGCCTGGCGGACGCCGGGCAGCTGGTAGCCCTGGAGCGGAAGATCTCGGCTCTGTACGCCGAGCAGAACAAACTGCGGACTCAAAAGCTGGCGCTGGCTCCCTGGCTGGCGCTGGATATCCCCCTGGAGACGGCCTCTACCCCGGAGGTGGCGGTGTCCTTCGGCACCGTGGCCGCCTCCACCGACCTGGACGCCATGGAGGGCGCCCTAAAGGCCGTCACCGACCTGTATGAGCTCATGCGGGCGGGGGCGGACAACGAACTGAAATATCTGGTGTTCCTCTGCCACCGCAGCGTGGAGGAGGACTGCCAGGCGGTGCTCAAGGAGTACGGCTTCTCCCGGGCGGCCCTGCGGGGCTGGACGGGAACGGCGGCGGAGAACGACAAGCGGCTGGATGAACAGCTGGCCGACGCCGCCCGTGAGCTGGAGTCCACCATCGCCCAGGTGGGGGAATACGCCTCCAAAAAGGGCGCGCTGGAGCAGTGCCTGGACCGGGCCGATCAGGAGATCGCCCGGGAGGAGGCCCGCTGCCGCCTGCTGGACAGCAGCTCCGCCTTCTTCCTGGAGGGCTGGGTACCTGTCCCCGACGAGAAAAAGCTGCTGGAGCAGCTGGGGCAGTACACCTGCTGCTGGGAGACCCAGGACCCGGCGCCCGAGGACTACCCGGTGGTGCCGGTGAAGCTGAAGAACAACCGCTTTACCGAGCCGCTGACCACCATTACGGAGATGTACTCCCTGCCCGCCTATGACGGCGTGGACCCCAACGGGCTGATGATGCCCTTCTATGTGTTCTTCTTCGGGTTCATGTTCGCCGATCTGGGCTACGGCCTGATCCTGGCGGGGGCCTGCGCCTTCATCAACCACAAGGTCCACCCCAAGGGTGGCTTCGGACAGCTGATCCGGCTGATGATCATGTGCGGCATTTCCTCTGCCGTCATCGGCTTCTTCACCGGCGGCTTCTTCTCCGACTTCCTGGCTCAGTTCACCAGTATGCTGGGCCTGTCTCAGCCGGTGATCCCCTTCCTGTCGGTGCCCGACGGGGTGACGGGCGTGCCCGGTCCCCTGCTCAACGTCATGGGCGACCCCATGACCGTGCTGGTCTTTGCACTGGCCGTGGGCTTCGTACAGATCGTGGTGGGCATGGCGGTGAAATTCTGGATGCTGTGCCGCCGGGGCCAGGTGGTGGACGCCATCCTGGACATCGGTACCTGGTGGGTCATCTTTGTGGGTATCGGCCTCTTTGCCGCAGGCATCGGCAATGTGGCGGGCTACCCGGTGGTGCTCATCATCGGCTGCCTGATGCTGCTGGGCCAGGGCCGCACGGCCAAGGGCTTCGGCAAGGTGACCGCCATCATCGGTGCGGTGTACAACGGCGTGACGGGCTACTTCGGAGACATCCTCTCCTACTCCCGTCTGATGGTCATGATGCTGGCCGGTTCCGTGATCGGCCAGGTGTTCAACATTCTGGGCGCCATGCCCGGCGGCGGAATGCCCCCGGCCATCGGCATCCCCATCTTCTTCATCATCTTCATCATCGGCCACGCCTTCAACATCGGCCTGAACGTGATCGGCACCTACGTCCACACGTCCCGTCTGCAATACCTGGAATTTTTCAAGCAGTTCTATGAAGAGGGCGGACGCCCCTGGCGGCCCCTGAACATTGCGACAAAGTATGTCGACATTAAGGAGGAAGAGTAACATGACATTCGGTGAATTTCTGACCCAATACGCTGGCGCGTTCTTTGGTTTCCTGGGCGCCGCTCTTGCTGCAGGCCTGGCCTGCGTTGGTTCCGCCAAGGGCACCGGCCTGGCCGGTGAGGCGGGCGCCGGCCTGCTGGCCGAGGACCCCTCTCAGTTCTCCAAGTGTATGATCCTGCAGGTTATCCCCGGCACCCAGGGCCTGTACGGCCTGGTTATCGGCTTCCTGGCCCTGATGAAGATGGGCCTGTTCAGCGGCACCGTGGGTGAGCTGACCATTGCTCAGGGCCTCATCGTCCTGGCCGCCTGCATCCCCATGGCCCTCGGCGGTCTGCTCTCCGGTATCGCTCAGGGCCGCGTGGCTGCCGCCTCCATCAACATCGTGGCCAAGAACCCCAACGACTGGTCCAAGGGCATGGTGCTCTGTATCATCGTGGAGTTCTACGCCATCCTGTCCCTGCTCATCTCCTTCCTGATGATCATGTTCGGCTTCTAAGCAAGAGGTAGACTATGGACGGAATTGAAAAAATCACCGGACGCATCGCGGCCGACGCCGGACGGGAGATCGACGACATCAACGCCGAAGCCCGCCGTCAGGCCGACGAGATCACGGCCCGGTATGAGGCTCAGGCCCAGCGGGAGAGCGAGGAGATCATCTCCCGGGGCCGCCGCAACGCCGACGAGCGCGTAGAGCGGCTGGCCAGTGTGGCCCAGCTGGACGCCCGCAAGCTGGAGCTGGCCGCCAAGCAGGAGATGCTCTCCAAGGCCTATGATCTGGCCCTGGAGAAGCTGGTGAACCTGCCCGACAAGGAGTATGTGAACCTGCTGGCCGACCTGGCCGTGAAGGCCTCCTCCACCGGCCGGGAGGCGGTCATCTTCTCCCAGAAGGACCGCGCCCGCTACGGCAAGGCCGTGGTCACCCAGGCCAACGAGAAGCTGGGCGACGGACACCTGACCATGTCCGAGCAGTCCCGCCCCATTCAGGGGGGCCTCATCCTCAGCGACGGGGACGTGGAGGTCAACTGCACCTTTGAGACGCTGGTGCGCCTCCAGCGGGGCGAAATGGACCGCGAGGTGGCCAAGGTGCTCTTTGACTGATGCGCTCCTTGCAAGTAAGGAGGCAACATTTTGGCTAAGATCAAAGATACCGACTATCTGACCATATCCGCCCGTATCCGGGCCATGGAGAACCGTCTCCTCACCCGGGAGCGGATGGAGCGGATGCTGGACGCCCGCACCGACGATGAGGCCGCCAAGGTCCTCTCCGAGTGCGGCTACGGGGAACTGCCCGCCCTCACCCACGCCGCCCTGGACGAGCTGCTCTCCGCCGCCCGGGCCGCTCTGTACAAGGAGCTGAAGGGCGCGGTGCCCGACAAGCGGCTGGTGGACGTGTTCCAGATGAAATACGACTACCACAACGCCAAGACCCTCATCAAGGCCGCTGCCGTAGGGGCTGAGCCCGACCGGCTGCTGATGGAGGGCGGTCGCTGGACCGCCGCCCAGATCAAGGAGGCCTACCAGCGGGACAACCTGCGGGACTTCACCGATCCCTTCCGGCAGGCCATCGTCCAGGCCCGGGAGCTGCTCAATGGCGGCAACGACCCCCAGCTGGCCGACTTCGTGCTGGACCGGGCCTACTTCGCCGAGATGAGCGAGGCCGCCAAGGCGGTGGGCAGTCCCTTCCTGGAGGGGTATGTCCGCCTGCTCATTGATTCCACCAACCTGCGCTCCGCCGTCCGGGCCGCCCGTATGGGCAAGGGCAACGATTTCCTCAATCAGGTGCTGCTGCCCGGCGGCAACGTGGAGGTACACACCCTCACTTCCGGCAAGGGCAGCGACCTGGCCGCCCTGTTCCGGGCGGGCCCCCTCAGCGAGGCGGCCGCCGCAGGCGCCGCCCTCACCGCCCCCGGCAGCGGGGAGCTCACCGCCTTTGAGCGCCTGAGCGACAACGCGGTGATGGGCTATCTGGCCCAGGCCCGCCGCATCCCCTTCGGGGAGCAGGCGGTGATCGGCTACCTGTACGCCAGGGAGAACGAGTTCACCGCCATCCGCACCATTCTGTCCGGCCGCATGGCGGGGCTGGACGGGGACACCATCCGGGAAAGGCTGCGTGAAGCCTATGTTTGAACAAGTTCAAACATTTGATAAGAGCGCGTGCCGCGGCGGCGCGCGGCATATGCGCACACATTTGACCGCTCCCGCGGTCTGTCAGTGTGACGGGGCGCGGAGAAAGGAGCGGCCAAATGTCTAAGTACAAAATCGCAGTGCTGGGAGACAAGGACAGCGTACTGGGCTTCAAGGCCCTGGGGCTGGATGTGTTTCCCGCCGAGACCGTGGAGGAGGCCAAGCAGACCCTCCACCAGCTGGCCAAGGAAAATTACGCGGTGATCTACCTCACCGAGCAGTACGCCGCCGGTATGACGGCGGAGGTGGCCCGGTACAAGGATGAGCTCACCCCGGCCATCATCCTCATCCCCGGCAAGGACGGCTCTCTGGGCATCGGCATGGCCAACGTCAAGAGCGCCGTGGAACGGGCCGTGGGCGCGGATATCCTGTAAGAGAATCATTTCAAATCCAAACCTGAAAGAAGGTTAGAGTGTTTTGAGCGGAAAAATCGTCAAAGTCTCCGGCCCGCTGGTGGTGGCCACCGGACTGACCGACGCCAACATGGCCGACGTGGTCCGTGTGGGCGAGCAGCGCCTCATTGGTGAGATCCTCACCATGAACGGCGACTCCGCCTCCATCCAGGTCTACGAGGAGACCTCCGGCCTGGGCCCCGGCGCCGTGGTGGAGACCACCGGCGCCCCCATGTCCGTGGAGCTGGGCCCCGGCATTATTGAGAACATCTACGACGGCATCCAGCGCCCCCTGGAGGGCATCATGAAGAAGGCGGGCTCCAACAACCTGCCCCGCGGCGTGGAAGTCCCCGCCCTGGACCGGGAGAAGAAGTGGCAGTTCAACGCCACCGTCCAGCCCGGCGCCAAGGTCATCGGCGGCGACGTCATCGGCACCGTCCAGGAGACCAGCGTGGTGCTCCACAAGATCATGATCCCCCCCAAGATGAGCGGCACCATCCAGTCCATCCAGTCCGGCGAGTTCACCGTGCTGGACACCGTGGCTGTGCTGGTGGACGACAAGGGCGAGAAGCATAATCTCACCATGGTGCAGAAGTGGCCCGTCCGTGTGGGCCGCCCCTACAAGCATAAGTATCCCCCCAAGACCCCCCTGCTGTCCGGCCAGCGTATCGTGGACGCCATGTTCCCCGTGGCCAAGGGCGGCACCGCCGCCATCCCCGGCCCCTTCGGCTCCGGCAAGACCGTCATGCAGCACCAGCTGGCCAAGTGGTCCGACGTGGACATCGTGGTCTACATCGGCTGCGGCGAGCGCGGCAACGAGATGACCGACGTGCTCCGGGAGTTCCCCGAGCTGGTGGACCCCCGTACCGGCGAGTCCCTGATGAAGCGGACCGTGCTGATTGCCAACACCTCCGATATGCCCGTGGCTGCCCGTGAGGCATCCATCTATACCGGCATTACCATCGCCGAGTACTTCCGCGACATGGGCTACCATGTGGCCGTCATCGCCGACTCCACCTCCCGCTGGGCCGAGGCTCTGCGTGAGATGTCCGGCCGTCTGGAAGAGATGCCCGGCGAGGAAGGCTACCCCGCCTACCTGTCCTCCCGTCTGGCCCAGTTCTACGAGCGGGCCGGCATGGTGGAGTGCATCGGCTCCGACGAGGACCGCCGGGGCTCTCTGACCGCCGTGGGCGCGGTCTCCCCGCCCGGCGGCGACCTGTCCGAGCCCGTGTCCCAGGCCACCATGCGTATCGTCAAGGTGTTCTGGGCCCTGGACGCCTCCCTGGCCTACCGCCGTCACTTCCCCGCCATCAACTGGCTGAACTCCTACTCCCTGTATCTGGACTCCCTGAAGCCCTGGTACGACGAGCACCTGGGTCCCCAGTTCATGGTCAACCGCGACAAGTCCATGTCCATCCTCCAGGAGGAGGCCAGCCTGAACGAGATTGTGCAGCTGGTTGGTAAGGACTCCCTGTCCGCCGGTGACCAGCTGACCCTGGAGACTGCCAAGATGCTCCGCGAGGACTTCCTCCAGCAGAACGGCTTTATGGAAGTGGACTGGTACTCCAGCTACGAGCGCCAGGACAAGATGATCCAGATGATTCTGGACTACGACAAGCTGTGCCGGGCCGCCATCGAGAAGGGCGCCCCTGTGGCAGAGCTGTTCAATATCCCCTTCCGTGAGAAGATGGGCCGTGCCAAGAGCGTGCCCGACGACCAGTTCAAGGCCGTCTACGCCGATATGGCCCGGGAAATGGAAGAGGAGATCGAGGCCATTGCGGCCAAGGGAGGTGAAGAGGCATGATCCGTGAATACCGTACCATTCAGGAGATCAACGGCCCCCTGATGGTGGTCCGCAAGGTCTCCGGCGTCACCTACGACGAGCTGGCCGAGATCGAGCTGTCCGACGGCTCTATCCGCCGCTGTAAGGTGCTGGAGGTCAACGGCGACAACGCGGTTGTGCAGCTCTTCGAGTCCTCCGCCGGCATCAATCTGGCCCAGTCCAAGGTCCGCTTCCTGGGTCACCCCCTTCAGCTCCCCGTGTCCGGCGATATGCTGGGCCGGGTGTTCAACGGCATGGGCCGTCCCATTGACGGAGGCCCCGAGATCATGGCCGAGGAATACCGTGACATCAACGGCCTGCCCATGAATCCCGCCGCCCGCGACTACCCCAACGAGTTCATCCAGACCGGCATCTCCACCATCGACGGTCTGAATACCCTGGTCCGCGGCCAGAAGCTGCCCATCTTCTCCGGCTCCGGCCTGCCCCACGCCGCCCTGGCCGCCCAGATCGCCCGTCAGGCCAAGGTGCTGGGGGACGACGCCGGCAACTTCGCCGTGGTGTTCGCCGCCATCGGTATCACCTTCGAGGAGTCCGACTTCTTCGTGCAGGAGTTCCGCCGCACCGGCGCCATCGACCGTACCGTGCTCTTCACCAACCTGGCCAACGACCCTGCCGTCGAGCGTATTGCCACCCCCCGTATGGCCCTCACCGCCGCCGAGTACCTGGCCTTTGAGAAGGATATGCACGTGCTGGTCATCCTGACCGATATCACCAACTACGCCGAGGCCCTCCGTGAGGTGTCCGCGGCCAAGAAGGAGGTCCCCGGCCGCCGCGGCTACCCCGGCTACCTGTACACCGACCTTGCCACCATGTACGAGCGCGCCGGCCGTCAGCTGGGCAAGAAGGGCTCCATCACCATGATCCCCATCCTCACCATGCCCGAGGACGACAAGACCCACCCCATTCCCGACCTGACCGGCTATATCACCGAGGGCCAGATCATCCTGTCCCGTGAGCTGTACCGCAAGGGCATCAACCCGCCGGTGGACGTGCTGCCCTCCCTGTCCCGTCTGAAGGATAAGGGCGTGGGCCCCGGCAAGACCCGCGAGGACCACGCGGGCACCATGAACCAGCTGTTCGCCGCCTACTCCACCGGTAAAGAGAACAAGGAGCTCATGAGCATCCTGGGCGAGGCCGCCCTCTCTCCCACCGATCTGCAGTACGCCAAGTTTGCCGACGAGTTTGAGAAGCGCTATGTCTCCCAGGGTACCGACGAGAACCGCTCCATCATCGAGACCCTGGACCTGGGCTGGGATCTGCTGAGCCTGCTGCCCCGCGCGGAGCTGAAGCGTATCAAGCCGGAGTATATCGAGAAATACCTCCCGAAAAAGGAGGGATAAATCATGCCGGCCATTAACGTGAACCCTACCCGGCAGGAGCTGACCCGGCTGAAAACCCGGCTCAAGACCTCCATCCGGGGCCACAAGCTGCTGAAGGATAAGCGGGATGAGCTGATGAAGCAGTTCATGGACGTGGTGCGGGAGAACCGGGCCCTGCGGAAGAAGGTGGAGGAGGGGCTGATGAAAGCCCACGGCTCCTTCACCGTGGCCTCCGCCCTCATGTCCTCTGAGATGCTGGAGCAGTCCCTCCTGTACCCCAAGCAGAGCGTGGAGCTGGACATGACCTTCCAGAACATTATGAGCGTCAACGTGCCCGTCTACCAGTTCCGCACCAAGAGCGACGACGCCGGGGAGATCTGCCCCTACGGCTTCGCCGCCACCTCCGGCGAGCTGGACGGCGCGGTGGACGCCCTGTCCGGAGTGTTCCAGGATATGCTCAAGCTGGCCGAGATCGAAAAGACCTCCCAGCTGCTGGCGGAGGAGATCGAAAAGACCCGCCGCCGGGTCAATGCCCTGGAGTATGTGAAGATCCCCCAGATGGAAGAGGCCATCAAGTATATCTCCATGAAGCTGGACGAGAACGAGCGCTCCAACACCATCCGTCTGATGAAGGTGAAGGATATGCTGCTGAAGGAGGCCATCGAGGAGCGCAGAGAGGAAACCGCTAGAGCCGCAAGGACTTTCGGGTCTTCCGGTGAAGCGCCCCAAGAGGTATAAAGGGCGGTTTTACCGCAATTTTACCGTTTCTACGATGGGACGAAATGAAAAAAGCTGGTACTGTTTGGGATACCCCGAACAGTACCAGCTTTTTTATTAGCGTACTCAACCTTGACATAATTTCCTATATATTGTTAAAATGACGGAAAGGGAGGCGAGGGAATTTTGAATCGTGCTCATAAACTTGTTATAACAGACCCTAATATAATAGATAGCTGGTTTAAGAAATTGGCTCCTGCACATAGAAATCCGGGAGGAGCGCTATATGAGTTTAAGCTTAAAACAGTAATCAGCAACATCCCTAACATGCCGGCCACAACGATAGCGGCAATAAAAGATAGTGCCTTCTTGATATCAAAATTGGCATCTAATCGGGGAGAAAGCACAAATGAGTATTACCTTACTATTATTGATAAAAAATTTAGTTCACAAATAAATAGCCTCAGGTGGATACCAGAGCCATCAAATTCGGGGTATTGGAGAAATAATGCCAGAATGCCTGCCAACTATAAACTACATCAATATGTAGAAAATCTAAATAGTGTAATTGTTTCTACCGGGTATGATATACACCATGTGAATTTTTTTACGTTTGACAACAGAACTGATAATCTACGTGTATTGACTGATAGCGAACACGGAGCAATAGATGAAAGTTTTATCACCCCACGAGAGGAAATAAAAGACGATCAAGATATGATTGACTTTATCAAAACAGTAATATAACAGCAAAAGCAAAGAAGGTACTGACCCACGGGTAGTCAGTACCTTCTTTTTTATTAGCTGCTCATATTCAGGTGCTTCAAAACCAGAAGGGGAGAGTTTTTGAAACAACGCTTCAAAAGGGGTGTTCCAAAAGTTCCAAGTGAAGTTTTTGGGACGCTCTATCGCTCAATAAGGTTGCCCGCTCTGAAAGGTATGGCTTTTGGGATGGCGCTTTATGGGACAATTTTGGGGTTTTGCTTCATTTGCGAATCTAGTTATGAAGGAGCGACGGAAATATGAAAGTCGGATATGTGCGTATCTCAACACGGGAGCAGAACACGGCCCGTCAGGATGTGCTTATGGAGAAGTTAGGGGTTGAGCGTGTCTTTACGGACAAGTTAAGCGGCAAGGACACCCAGCGCCCAGAGTTACAGAAGATGATAGACTTTGTGCGTGAGGGGGATGTAGTAGTCGTGGAGAGCTTTTCCCGCTTTGCGAGAAATACCCGTGATCTGCTGGATTTGACAGCGGCATTGGAGGAAAAAGGGGTGCGCTTTGTCAGTCAAAAGGAGGACATTGACACAAAAGGCGCAACAGGGAAACTCATGCTGACCATCTTTGGCGCTTTGGCTCAGTTTGAGAGAGAAACGATCTTGGAGCGACAGGCTGAGGGGATTGCCATAGCCAAAGAGGAAGGGCGTATGAGTGGCAGACCTAAGAAAGCGGAAAGTACCTTTGAAGCGGTTTATTGGGAGTGGAAAGCCGGGAAGGTCAGCGCCGCCAAGGGAGCCAAAAAACTGAGGATTGCCCGGTCTACCTGGTATCGGAAAGTGAGGGAGTTGGAGAAAGAGGGCATAGACGGCGGTGCAGTCATTGAGCTGGGTTAACCCCTCCCATCTCACCAATCCATAGGTGTATATTCCGGCTATTTCGTCAGCAGTCAAGAGGGCTGTGTCAGCGTTATAGTTTAGTTGTGGTTGAGAGATAGAACTTGACCGATAACTAATTTAAGGAGTGTGTACTATGGATAAGAAGTTCATCATTAACCGGGTTGACCTGGGGCAGCGTGTGACGGGCTATGAGGTCTTTAATCCCGGTGTCAATGGCGGTGAGGTGCTGGGTATGACCGCCAAGCAGCTGAGTGAGGCGGTCAAGTCCAGTGAGGTGCTAGGGATGGTACTGGACGGTAGCGGAGCCTTGAAGCTGGACGAGGCCAAGGGGTTCCGGGCTATCATGGTCAAGACGGGCGTGGGGACTCTGACCAGTACCGACCCGGCAGCGGTGGCAAATCTGATGTACACGGTGTACCGACGGGACGGAGAGAACTACAAGGTAATTTCCTCCCGGTTTGGCCGTCAGACCTTCTGCGCCGACAAGATCAAGGCGCTGCTTGACCTGGGAGCTGTGAATGGTGTTGTGCTGGACGGTGACACCATTAAGTGTGCCTGGGAGTGGGAGGAAATGCCCCAGGGCAAGACAGTGAAAAAATAAGGAAACAGTAAGCGGGTCACCCGGTAAGGGTGGCCCGCTCAGTTTAAAAGGGAGGTGAAGCAGATGTGCCATATTGCAGAGCTGGTGATTGGGGGTTGTGTACTGATTGCCATGACCACCCTGGGAGTGGTGGCGATCCTGGGGGTTCTGGGAGTGCTGGAGAGGACTTTTGGAGTGCTGGGGGGTATGTGGTATGCAGAGGAGGAAAAGGGGGTGAAACAAGCCCCAGAGGGTGAGGAAAAGATGTAAGGGGTCCTTTGGAGCGGCAGGGCCAAGCAGTGTGCAAAAAATGGGGATACTCTGCTGCTCCCAGCATTTTTTAATAATATTGGGGGTGAGATGAATAAGGGCAAATAAGGGCAATTTCACTTCTGACTTGTGAAAAAAAGGTGATACAGTCACGGCTACATGGTCGAATAAATGCAGGAGACAGTGGGGCGGTTTCGACTTGATTACCAAATTTACCAAAAATTCGAGATAAACGAGACATTAGGTATCGTGTAGAACAGTGAACGCTAATTTTTAGCTTCATAGCAAGCAACGACTTTAATTAACGGCACACGATACACTGATTAGGTAAAGATGGAGCGCCGTAAGTGGGGCAGAAAGAAATCGACCTGTTTCGCCAAAAGGCAAAGACTTAATATTAGGGAGGTGAAACTAAGTATAATACGGTGAACGACTCTTAAGAAATGGTTGGGAGAGCGTAGATGGAACCGGTGAAGTCCTAAAATGCTGGTGAGAAATGTTGGGTTTGTCCGGTAAGACAACTAATTTTTCCTGCTCGTCAATAATAGAAGCAGAAATAGGCATGGATTTTTCAGATGGAATGACAGTTTCTCCAAAGAAAATAGGCATAAAGAGGGAACCTCAACATTTTCGGAAACGCAAAACATACTATATTTCCCCAGGACATCTTCGTTCAACAGCTGCTTGGATGAAAAATTTCCCTGCCTCAAAAAGTGCTTAATAGATATACACAATAGCACCTCATCGATGGTGGATATATGTATGGATCGACTTGAAGTATAAAAATGGACATTTACTTTTAAGATCGATTGCTCTACTTGCATTTTATATCCACATGGTTTAGAATGAGGTTACGAGGCAAAAAAATAGTGCGGCAGGGATAGAGGGCGGCAACCCTCTATCCCCTGTACAGGTGATTACGGCACCATGCACAACTGCGTCAGCAGTACCACATCCACAGTATAATGCAATCTTGTTGAATTAGCAAGGTGCGTTATACGAGTTGTGTAAAGCACATAGCGAGGAACTTTTGTGCATGCATGGGTATCTTTATACCTGTGTGCGCTCTTTTTGTCTCGGCGGCAGAAGCTCAAGGGGAGACAGGCTGGCTCTGTCCCCCTTGGGTGGAAGCTGTTGAGAGCTTAAGACAGATAGAAGGGAGTTTGGCAATATGAAAAGGGCAAGGATACTTATAGTTTCGCTTGCCGCTGCGTGTCTTCTGGTGTTGTCTGCTTGCGGCCCCCAGGAGATTCCGCAGGACAGCACCACAAGCACGGGCACATCAAGTATTTCTGGGAATACAAAAGAGGATTCCAGTAATAAGCCTGTCCAGCAGGATACAGTGGATAAAACTGAAACTACACCTGCTACCCCAGAGCAAACAATAGAAGATCTGAGTGATATACAAAAGGAACCAGTAGGAACCCCTGTCCCCACAGAACAGGAGCAACTTTTCGCCGATTGTAGCGAGACCATGTACGCAACCACTACAGTAAATGTACGAGATACATATAGCACCTCTGGTAACAAGTTAGGTAGTTTGGCAAAGGCCCAGGAGATTACAAGAACCGGTATTGGAATCGGGGATGCAGACGGTTGGAGCCGTGTTGTGTTCCAAGGGCAGGAGGCTTATGTCAGCAGTGACTATCTCAGTGCTACCAAGCCACAGGTCAGTAAGCCGAGTACACCTACAGGTGGTTCTTCTAGTGGTCAAACCAGCAAGCCTAGCACTGGCGGACAAATGAGAATACCAACTGAGGAAGAGTTGGATGCAATCAATGATGAAGGCAGGAAGGCGGTTGAAGCGGCAGGCCAAGGTTTGTCAGGACTTTTAAATGCAAACAATGGCGGAAATCCAGATGCTTTTAAAGACAACCAGTCCGTGGGCAACGCAGGTATCAATGTTAATTAAGAGATCATACTTAAGAGGATAAGGGGTACAATCAATTATGAATCGACTGAAAAAGATGATGTGCGGAATTCTGGTAGTCTGCATGATGTGCGGTTTGCTGGCAGGCTGTGGCTCGGATGGTGTTCCTGCTTCTGGATATGTAAATTTTAACACTTCCGGTAGTGGAGTGTTGAACCTTTACAGTTGGATGACCCAGGATGAGCTTGACTGGTACAAGGAGAACGATGTTAACACCTACGAAAGTAATTACGCAAACCGAATCAATGGTATTACAGCGGTAGGCAATGACGGAAAGACGTATGTCGCACTGGACGATGAGATGCAGTTCAGCAATGTACAGTCTATTCTCTATATCTTTGACCAACGAGATTTGGTTGAAAACATCTCTGCTGGAGTAATTACAGAAAACGGCCAGAACTATATGAATATTAGCCTTACGGTTAAGAGTCAACCTGAGTTTTATGCTATGATTGATAAGGAGTATGAGGCATCTGTTCCCCATCTTACTCCTGAGCAGCTGGCTGAGAAAACGGCCGAAGTCAATGCTTACAAGACTGTGACCAGCTTTGCTGAAATTGACTTTAATTTCCCTGGTGAAGTGACAGTTAGCGGCAACTCTAACATTGTGAAAAAGACTGGTACTAACACTGCCCATATTACCCTGGATCTTCAGGACAAGAAGGAGACCATTACCATTAAGGGCAGTTTGACTGATAACGGTAATGGTACGGTTACTCCTCCCGCTCAGGGCAGCCTGGATAACTTTAAGAAGGTCAACATCTACAACGGCCAGTTTACCGATGTTCCCGCCAATGCCTGGTACAAGAAGGACATGGCTACTGCCTATGAGCTTGGTCTGGTGTCTGGTACTTCTGCCAACTCCTTTAATCCCAATGGGCAGCTGAGCATTACGGAGGCAATGGTGCTTGCGGCTCGTGTTCGTTCCATTTATAACGGTGACAACCATGACTTTACCGCTAAGGCGGGCGAATACTGGTTTAATCCCTATTTTGATTATGTATTTGAGCAGGGTATCATCAATGAGGGCACCTTCCATCTGCTGAATGGTGGCTTTACCAATATGAGTTCTGGAACGCCTGATTATGGCCCCATTACCCGTTCTAGTATGGCTTATCTGTTTGCCAGCGCACTGCCCGATACTTGCTATCCTGCCATCAAGAACGTGACTAACATTCCCTATGACAAGACGGATGGAAAGCCTGGCTATGCAACCTGGTGTTTGCCCATTGAGGAATGTGATTCCGCAATCCGTAAGCTGTACAATGCAGGTATTCTTAACGGTGAGGACAGCAAGGGAACCATGAGTGTTTATAAGTATATTACCCGGGCGGAGGTTGTTACCATTCTCTCCCGTGTAGTAGACATTGACTCCCGTAAGTAACACCATTTCCTTGAGACTCCTGACAGTTTGCAGAACTGTTTGTCGGGGAAAAGACGGGAAGTCTCCTGTGAAATGGTTGTGCCCTTTGGAGATAGCCCGGAAAGAAAGGTGGCAAGACAAGGAAGTCAGGCACAACCACAATTTTAAAGATAGAAAGGGAACATGGATTATGAAAAGAATTGTTGCTCTGTTTTCGGCTGTGGTTCTGTGCATGGGACTGGCTGTCCCGGCAATGGCAGCCGGTGGATATGGCCCCTATTCAGTAAAGGATAGCGCCGGAAAGGATTGGTCTTTTACCTCTGCCAAGGTGGAGGAGCGTACCATTACGCTGGACTGGTTTGGCGAGACCATGGAAGAAAAGGCTTCCGTTATCGTAGTGGAGCCTGGCAGCAGCATTACTTACTCCGAAGGCTATGGTACCTATATGGAGTACATCAAGAACGGTGATCGTTATGCTCCTGTGGAGGCCACTGTGGGAGAGATCAGTGAGACAGTAACTACCAATGAGCTGTTCCGGGACAACATTGGCATGATCAGCTTCTCCACGGGCACGAACTTTACCGAGGTTTATGTGGTCTTGGGGGACGGCTCCAGCCAGCCTCAGCCTGACAACGGCTTTTCCGATGTTGCCGCCAATGCCTGGTATGCTGAGCCTGTCAAGTGGGCAGTAGAGAAGGGAATTACCAGCGGTACCAGCGCCAATACATTTTCTCCTGATATGACCTGCACCACTGCTCAGATTTTGACCTTCCTGTGGCGTGCCAATGGGTCTCCCGCCCCCACGATCAACAACCCCTTTACCAATGTGGCAAATGACGCTTACTATGCAAGTGCCGCCGTGTGGGCCTATGAGAAGGGGCTGGTTTCCGGTTCTTCTTTTGAAGGCGATACCCCCTGCACTCGCAGCGCCACTGTGACCTATCTGTGGAAGCTGGCGGAAAAGCCTGTTGTAGCAGCTGCTGATTTCACCGATGTAGCCACTGACGCAGAATATGCTCAGGCAGTGGCTTGGGCGGTGCAGCAGGGAATTACCGCTGGTACCAGCGCAACTACTTTTAGCCCTGATGTGACCTGTACCCGTGGTCAGATCGTCACCTTCCTGTATCGTGATATGGCATAATGAATAAGAGTGACCGCCCCACCTAAAGGCAGGTGTGGGCGGTCATTTTTATAGGCGCTGTGTTTAGTTTGGTACGGTAGACTCTGAGCAAGTAGCGTGAGGGGCGGTAATTCGTCCGATTACAAAGCATATATGTACAGCTTTGCAAATTAAGTGTATATCCTTGTCAAATACTCCATTTACAGATGGAGTATATTTTTTTAGAGAGGTGGTGAGTAATATGTTGAATGGCCTATATATTGGACAAAAAGGACAGTACTATGCTATCTTCACGCCCCAGGGAATACAGATCGGTCTTCTGTTCTTGGGACAGGATGGCCAGTACGCCAAGGATGTGGCGGCTCTTGGCCCGATTACCAAGGCACTGGCAAAGCGTTGGGGCGTAAATCCAAAGGACTAAAGACACCCGACCAGGGGAGCGGCTTATCATGCTGCTCCCCTACTTTTTATACTTTTTCAAGCACTTTTTTTCATGCGCGAGTTAGGCTAGTTGTAATGATGTATTTGACCTATTTTATAAATTTGCTGTTTTAGTTGCTGGAAGAACAAGAACGGGCAGAGAGCTAGTTGAGATCGAGAAAGATACACGAACTATTAAATACGCAGATGGATTGGTGGTTTATCTAGGATGTTTCAATAAAAAATGACACAGGAGATGATACAGACAACGATAAATCTTATTGTTTGAAGGTTTTTGTAAGAAAAATATCTAGGTCAAGATGAAAAAGAGGGAGTAGAGGATTTTCCTTTGAGAGAGTAGGTAAAATGGGTGGATTTTTAAAATAGAAAAATTGAGTCGGGGGAGTTAGAAAAAATAGGACTCTTGCATGAAATAGGCTAGTTGAGAATGTGGGCGGGAAATGTTCCAAATGTTCCAAGTGCCTGAAATGACACAGATTGCAGCGTTGGGTGTAATGCGTTTGTCATTCAAGATATTTTGAATGTTTATGTTGTAATTACATTTTGATTGTCAGATTATCTAAAACCATTTATACTCAACTCAGTGTACACTTATCCAAATACTGAGGTGGGTTAAATGGCAGTCAATAATGTATTGGATTTTGCAGAAAATCGAAATCGTTTTATTATCTTTTATATCTTGAAGGAACTATGGAAACAGCATAAGTATAGTATGGACGAATTATATAGGACGGTGGGAATCAGCCGAACCTGCTATACCAAAATACTGAGCATGAATGATGTTGATTTGAGCGGCACAGTAGAAAGACTGGAGACAATTACAGATGTAAGTCAATATTATTGGAGCGGTTACAAAGAGTATAAGATTACATTGCATAGTTGGGAAGTAGGAGAGCAGGGTAAGATTTGGCGAGAGTTTATTGACCTTCGCAGCCAACGAAAACCGTTAGGGGAGAAGGATGAACAGTTAAAAGATATTGAGCAGCTAATAAAAAAGAAAATTTATCATGCGGCGCAAGATACAATACTTCAGGACGAATCTGAACCATTCAAGAGGCTTGTTTATTTTACAACCTATAAACAAAAACGGTCAGAAAAGACAGCGGATGAACTAATTGAAAATGCCAGAAAGGCACTTAGGGATATTAAATATAGAACATTGGAAAACGCTTCTGCTGAAACTTTAAAGTTATACCGTCAGGAAGTAGGTGCTCATTATAGACGTATCGAGGCATTTATTACACTGAAAGACTGGAAGCAGATATGAAATAAAAAATATTTGCTTTTGTAAATCAAAGAGAATCAAACAAGTGCAAAAAAATGCTTTTTAGGTTGAAGTAAAAAAGCAAATAGGTACAAGAAAGATAATAAGGTATAGAAGATCAGGAGCAACTTCGGGTGTGAAGTTGCTCCTGTTTTCTATGTTATTCTGTCACCAAAGTTAGGAGGTGATAAAAATGATAGCGGAACGCAATATAAAAATTGAAGAATTGCCCTTGGTGTTGACACCAACTGATATAGCAGCCGTGTTGAACATATCCCGGAACACGGCCTATGAGGTTATACATAGTGCGGGCTTTCCACTCTTTCGAGTGGGTAAGCAATACCGGGTCAGCCGGGAAAGATTTCTAAAGTGGCTAGATGAACAGGCGGCGTAACAAATGGAGGTATATGAAATGAAAGGTTCAATGATGCTGACGAAAGAAAATATTCAGGAGCTTATTCCGGAAGAGGAGCAACTTAAAGAGCTGGAGACCGACTTTAAGAGCGCAACGGTGAGGACTTGTGTTCAGGATTTGCAGACGCTCATTCCCAATGATGAACTTGCGGAGCAAGCTAACGGGGAGGATTGTGAGGAAGAAAGTGAAATCCCCGAAGAATTTTTTAAGGCAACCGATGGCATGGCATTCATTGAGAATGTCTTGGACGATCGACTGATAGCGAGCGTACATGTGGACGAAAAAGGACAACGAACCTTTGAGGTCTGCCAAAGATATTGTGACGGGACGATTTCAGGAAAAATGAGAATACGACAGGCAGACCTGTACAGGCTTGCTATGGCAAATTTCAAAGTGGAGAGTATCCAATCTTCGCAAGAGAGACAGCGAACGAGGAAGTTTTTATCCCAATTCGCAGATGAATATCTCGGGAAGATGGAAAAAGACGAGATTATCTACCCGATGGAAATTTTGCAAGCAGTATTTGCGGTGCGGGAAAAACTTCCTGTGCACCGTGAGGAGCCGGAGTTGCCAGCGCAGCACCTGTATAGGCAAGTTATGGAAATTTTTGAAGATCAAATGAGCGGGCATAGTGATCTTAAAATGTTTAAGCGCAAAGCGTACTATGTCCTGTTTAGAGATACGATGGAAGATCTGGCGCGATATATGAATATACCCATGATAAAATTAGTGCATAAACTAGCAGAATACAACCTGCTTTATGTGCAGTCATCAGGTAATGGCTATCAGTCGAAGATTCGTATAGATGATGAGACAACGGAATGGGCCTACTGCCTATATGACCTAAAATATTTGAGCCAGGCGAAAAAGAATAGCGAGAATCGTAAGTAAGAAAGAACTTGACAGTGTGGGGGGATGGCGTTATCATCCCCCCACAAAATTTAAGGAGGGACGAACCATGCCCAAAAGGAGAGCCAACGGAGAAGGCAGCATTAGAAAGCGCAAGGACGGCAAGTGGTTGGTAACTTTTCCCACAGGGCTTTACAAGGAGAATGGGAAGCGTGATCTAATTTATAAATATTGTGCCACCCAGGCAGAAGCGGTGGAGGCGCTGCGGCAGTTGCAAAGTGAGAAGGCAATGGGGGTATGTCATTCCAAGGCGGCGGTTAAAACCGGTGAGTGGATCAATACCTGGATTGAGAAGCATAAGGCCCCAAAGCTGGCACCGTCTACGTTGACCAGTTACCGCAACAACTTCCGTGTGCACATTAAGCCGTATGTGGGAGAGGTGGCACTGAAAGAACTGACCACCTACCACATCCAGAAAATGCTGGATAGCATGGGTGGAAGTTTTTCGCTCTTTGTAAAGGTCTACAATGTTATTCATGGAGCGTTGGAGAAAGCGGTGGAGCTGGGGATGATACCCCGGAATCCTTGTAAGGGTGTGGCGTATCCGAAGGATGATAGAAAAGATGTGTGGGCACTAACCAAGGAGGAGCAGCAGAGGCTGATTGCGGCTCTAGATGGTGAATACTATCGGGTGATGCTGCTGACTTACCTCTATACGGGTATGCGTGCTGGGGAGTGTATTCCGCTTCAATGGAAGGATGTTGACTTGAATAAGCGTACAATTCGGGTCAATAAGAAGGCTATCTTGAACCATGACTACGCAACCCACAGCGGCAAGCAAGAGATACAAGACTTCTGCAAAACCGAATCGAGCAAGCGAACGATAGTCATCACGGCGGGATTGGTTGCTATTTTAGCGGAGCATAAGGAAGAAATGAAAAAGCGTGCGGCGGCGCTGGGGCTGGAATGGTCGGAGGAAAGTCTTGTATTCTGGAACACCCGAAACAAAATTGTCCAGTATGGCAATTTGAAAGAGAGCCTGAACAAGATTTACCGAAAGGCAGGCATTGAGGGTGCGACTATGCACACACTTCGCCACACCTACGCCACCCGCTGTTTTGAAGCTGGCGTCGATATTAAAGCAATTTCTGAGCAACTGGGTCACGCTAATGTCAAGACCACCTATAATATCTATGTCCACCTCTTGGAAGATACCAAAGTGAAGGAGATTGATAAGCTGTCTGAGATTGATAAGTTTATTGCGTCGGAAGATGCAACAGAGAGCGCCGTTGTCATTCCGTTCCCGGAGAGTGGAAAAGCAGTTTAATAGATGGAGGCCTGGTAGCTGTGGGAGCGGCTACCGGGCTTTTACCGTATTTTTACCGCTTCTAGGTTGGGAGTAGGTGGTGGACCTTGGGATTGGATGGGAGGGTGGGGGAGAGAAAACCTTGATAAATGGGGCTGTTTGGGATAGATTAGCACTCGCTAAACCGCTGGCTCCATATAGGTGAAGGATATGCTCCTCAAGGAAGCCATCGAGGAACGCCAGGAGGCCGACGCCCGCGCGGTGGAAGCCTTTGGCGGAAAACAGGAAGAGGTATAACGATCATAAAAAAGACGGTCCCCACCGGGACCGTCTTTTTTCGTGGCATAAGCGCAAAAAACCGGGGCGGCCCACACTGGGCCGCCCCGGTCTGTATACCGGCTTATTCGGCGGAAATCATATAGTAGTAGACAGGCTGACCGCCGGAGAGCAGGGTGATCTCGGCGTTGGGGCAGCACTCGGTGAAGAGCGCCAGAGCCTTCTGGGCGTCGTCCTCGGACACATCCTCGCCGTAGAAGATGTTGATAAACTCGGCGGACTGCTGGGCGTCAGCCTCGGCCAGACGGCGCAGCAGGGTGTCCAGATTCTGGTCGGTGCCGAAGAGCTGGTGCTCGGTGAGGGCCAGGTAGTCCCCCTGCTTGATGGCGAAGCCGTCAAAGTCGGAGTCCCGGGCGGCGTAGGTGATCTCGGAGGTGTGGACGTTGCCGATGGCCTCGGTCATGGCGGCCACATTGTCCTCCTGGGAGGCGTCCAGATCCATGACCATCAGAGCGGAGATGCCCTGGGGTACGGTCTTGGTGGGGAGAACCACCACCTGCTTGCCCTCCGCCAGGGGGATGCACTGCTGAGCGGCCATGATGATGTTGCCGTTGTTGGGCAGCACAAAGACGATCTCCGCCGGAGTGGCGTCAATCACCTTCATAATGTCGTCGGTGGAGGGGTTCATGGTCTGACCGCCGCTGATCACGCCGTCAGCGCCCAGATCCTTGAACACAGCGGCCAGGCCGTCGCCCGCGGCCACGGCTACCACGCCGTACTTCTTCTCGGGGGCCGCGATCTTCCGGCCGCCCTCGTGGTGGTCGTGGTCGTCCTCCTCCAGATCGTCGGTGCTCTGGATGTGGCGTCCGGCGGCCAGATCCTCGGCCTGGGTGCGCATATTCTCAATCTTGGCCAGCTCCAGGGTGCCGTACTTCTGGGCCTCGGTGAGGGCGGCGCCGGGGATGTCGGTGTGGACGTGGACCTTGAAGCAGTCGTCGTCCTCGCCGATGACCAGGCTGTCGCCGATGCTGTTCAGGTAGGCCTCGAAGGAGGTCAGCTCCTTGTTGGTGGTCTTGCGGACGATGAACACCGTATCGAAGGTGAAGGTGATCTCCTCGGCGGCGATGGCGGCATAGTCGGTCTTGGTCTCCGTCTTGCTCTCCTCGCCTCCCTCCGGCAGGGGCAGGCCCCGCAGGGAGTCCAGCATACCCTGGAGGATCACCAGGAAGCCCTTGCCGCCGGCGTCCACCACACCCGCCTTCTTGAGGACGGGGTTCATCTCGGTGGTGTGCTCCAGGGCCACCTGGCCCTCGGCAATGGCGGCCTCCAGCACGGCCTCGGGGTCGTCCGGGGTCTTGCGGGCGGCGTCGGCAGCCCGGGCGGCGGCCAGACGGGACACGGTGAGGATGGTGCCCTCGGCGGGCTTCATAACGGCCTTGTAGGCGGCGGCCACGCCGAAGTCCAGGGCAATGGCCAGATCCCGACCGTCGATGGTCTCCTTGTCCTTCACGGCCTTGGAGAAGCCCCGGAAGAGCAGGGACAGGATGACGCCCGAGTTGCCGCGGGCGCCCCGCAGCAGGGCGGAGGCGTTGGTAGCGGCGGCCTCCCCCACGGTACGGGGTTGTTTTTTCTTCAGCTCAGCGGCGGCGGTGGAGATGGTCAGACCCATATTGGTACCGGTGTCGCCGTCAGGCACGGGGAATACGTTCAGCTCGTTGATCTGCTGTTTTTGAAGATTGATGGAGGCTGCCGCGTGGATGATAGCCTGGGCAAAGGACGCTCCGTCAATGCGCTCTCTCATGTCTGTGTTCCTTCCTTTCAATGGGCGGACCGGCCTCAGCCGATGACCATGGAATCGATGCACACGTCCACGTTGCGCACTTCGGCGCCGGTGGTACGCTGCACGATATAGCGGACCTCGCTCATAATGGAGCGGCTGACCGCCATCAGATTCACGCCGTTGTCCACGATGATATGCAGTTCGATGGAGACGGTGGAATCCTCATTGTAAGTGACTTTAACGCCCTTACCCATAGACTCCCGGCGCAGCAGGTGGACCAGGCCGTCCGCCTTGGAGCGGACCGCCATACCCTTCACGCCGTAGCAGTTGGTAGCGGCGGCGCCGGTGATGTTGGTAAACACTTCGCTGCTGATGGTGATCTCGCCCTGTTCGGTTTGCAGCTTCATGATCTGATCCCTTCCTTTCATGGGGTGTCTGCATGGCATCCCCGTCAAAGCGGGGGAAAAGGTTCTATTGTTTGTCTTTTTATTGTATTCTATTTCACCACAAAATACAAGGGAAAAAAGTTTCTTCAAAGTGGGAATGTACACTTGTAATTTCCCACAAAAACGTGTACACTGTTCTCATCAGCACATTGCGTTCAACACAAAGGAGGCTGTTTGGATCATGAAAAAGTTTTTCTGCGGTATTGTGAAGTTTTTGGCCGTGCTGGCAGTGCTGGGCGCGGTGGTCTATGCTGTGGTGGCCTACTGGGACAAGCTCATGGAGCTGGTCTGCAAGGTGAAGGGCCTCATCTCCGGCAAGTGCGACGACTGCATGGAGGACGTGGAGTTCGCCGACTGGGAAGAGTAAGAAACTTGAAAAAGGGCCGCTGCCATGGGCAGCGGCCTTTTTTTATGTTTGAGGCGGGCGGCACAGCCGTCCGAAGTACCAGCCGGTGACGCCGTTTTTCTTCACCAGGGCCCGGTCGGCCAGCCGCCGGACGATGGACAGGATGTCCCCCGGCTCCACCGCCGGGCGGTAGTCGGTGGATTCCTTACACAACGTCTCCTCGCCGGAGCGGTAGAGGTAATCGGTGAGCACATCCACCTCCCGGCCGCTCTCCAGATGGCGGCAGCGGCACAGAGCTCCGCCCCGCAGCAGCACCTCCACCTGACTGTGGCCCCAGCGCACATTCACCGACTGGGGCGTCTCCTCCTGTTTGTCCAGGGCCATGGCGGTGGGCAGACCGTCGCAGGAAAACCAGGTGAACCCCTCCCCCGGCTGCTGGGGGAGCACCAGGGCGTTGAGCTGGGCGTCCCGCTGAAGGGCGCAGCCGCCGTCGATGGATACGATGTGCTGTTTCTCCGATACCAGGGGGTACGTGGTGGGGATGTGGGGATGGTAGAGGGTCACCGGGGTGTGTCCCACAATGCACCACCGGCGGAAGCAGATGCCCCGGTCCAGGAAACTGTCGTTTTTCATGCAGTCCCAGGCGGTCATGTCCTCCAGATGGTCCTCATCCCATACCCCGCCGTGGACAAACAGATAGTCGGGGGTGAGCAGGATCTCAGGCAAGGCCCGCAGGAAGGCCAGCTCCGGGCCGAAGTGGTTCAGGATCACCTGCCGCAAGGCGGGCAGATCCTCCGGGGAACGGGTCTCAAAGCCTGCCTCCTGACCCATCTGGAGCAGGGTGCAGCGGTTGCGCCACACGTTGAGGTAGTGGTGGAAAAATTCCGGCCGCACCTGGGGAGAGTCCACAAATTCCGTCACCAGATCGTCGCAGTTGCCCCGGACGCAGTATACCGTCCGGCGGGTGGACAGGTCCATGACGTAGCGCAGCACCGCCAGGCTGTCCTGGCCCTTTTCCACCAGATCCCCCAGCAGCACCAGAATGTCGTCAGGGCCGTAGCCCGCCTTGTCCAGCAGGCCCTGGAACAGGGGCAGGCTGCCGTGGATGTCGCTGACCACCAGCACCCGCCGCCCGGCGGGGAATTCCAGCCGCTGTATCCGTGCTTTGCGCGCCATACCGGCCACCTCGCTTTATACGGAAACTGATTTCTGAGCCTGATACAACCGGGCGTATTCGCCGCCCTTGGCCATCAGCTCCTCATGGGTGCCCTCCTCGGCGATGCCGCAGCCGTCGATGACCACAATGCGTCCGGCGGAGCGGATGGTGGACAGCCGGTGGGCGATGATGAGGGTGGTACGGCCCTGGGCCAGGGCGTCAAAGGCGGACTGGATGCGGGCCTCGGTGACGGTGTCCAGGGCGGAGGTGGCCTCGTCCAGAATGAGGATGGGCGGGTTTTTCAGGAAGATGCGGGCGATGGACACCCGCTGCTTCTGGCCGCCGGAGAGCATGACGCCCCGCTCACCCACCTGGGTCTGGAAGCCGTCGGGCATCTCCAGAATGTCGTCGTAGATCTCGGCCTTCTTGGCGGCCTCAATGATCTCCGCCTCGGTGGCGTCGGGCCGGCCGTAGCGGATGTTGTCGTAGATGGTGCCGGCGAAGAGGAACACGTCCTGCTGGACAATACCGATGTGTTCCCGCAGGTCGTGCTGCTTCAGTTCCCGCACATCCTGGCCGTCCACCAGCACCCGACCGCCGGTGACGTCGTAGAACCGGGGGATGAGCTGGCACAGGGTGGACTTGCCGCCGCCGGAGGGACCCACCACCGCCACCGTCTCGCCGGGGCGGACGTGAAGGGTAATGTGCTCCAGCACCGGCTCGGGGGAGGACTCGTACCGGAAGGTCACGTCGTCCACCAGAATGTCGCCCTTCACGTCGGTGAGGGTGCGGGCGTCGGGGGCGTCCTGGATGTCGGGCTCCACCCGCATCAGCTCGGTAAACCGCTTGAAGCCAGCCATGCCCTGCATGAACTGCTCCACAAAGGCGGACAGTTTGCGGATGGGGGTAATGAAGGTGGTGACGTACAGGGCGAAGGTGGTGAGATCGATGAAGTCCATCTCACCCTTCATAATAAGGAAGCCGCCGAAGGCGATGACCACCACGGACAGGATGCCCATGAAGAACTCCATGCCCGACTGGTAGAAGGCCATGGTTTTATAGTAGCCCCGCTTGGCGCCGCGGAACTGGTCGTTGGCGGCGTTGAACTTGGCGCTCTCGGCGTCCTCGTTGGCGAAGGCCTTGGCGGTGCGCATACCGGAGATGGAGGACTCCACCTCGCCGTTGATGCCGGCCAGCTTGGCCTTGACCTCGATGGAGGCCTTCATCATCTTTTTCCGGGTAAGAGCGGTAAAGAGGATGAAGATAGGGATGACGGCGAACACCATCAGGGCCAGCTGCCACTGGATGGTGAGCATGATGAAGAAGGCGCCCAGAATGGTGACCGAGGAGATGAACAGGTCCTCCGGGCCGTGGTGGGCCAGCTCGGTGATCTCAAAGAGGTCGCCGGTGACCCGGCTCATCAGCTGGCCGGTGCGGTTCTTGTCGTAGAAGGAGAAGGACAGATCCTGCATATGGGAGAACAGGTCCCGGCGGATGTCGGCCTCCATCCGCACGCCCAGCAGGTGGCCCCAGTAGGTGACGATGAAGTAGAATACACCCTTGAGCACATAGGCCAGGGCCAGAGCCGCCATCACGGCGAAGAAGGTGGCGAAGAGCTGGTTGGGCAGCAGGGTCTGCATGGACCAGCGGGACACCATGGGGAAGAGCAGGTCCACGATGCAGATCAGCAGGGCGCACACCATATCCAGCAGGAACAGCTTCCAGTGGGGCTTGTAATAGGAGGCAAAAATCCGCAGATAGCCCCGGTTTTTAAAGTCTTTTTGGTTGGTCATGACGGTCTCCTCTCAAAAATCCGTTACTTTACAGTATAGCCCGCTGCCGCTGGCTTTGTCAACCGATGGAGGGGGCGAAACCCGGTCCTGCCGGGGGCTCTACCACTGTTCGGTTGCCAAAATTCAGAGTCTGCGCTATGCTGGAGGGGCGAGGTGATGGACGTGTACGACATGGACAAGGCGGCCTTCGGGGCCTTTGTGGCCGGGCTGCGGAAGGAGAAGGGATGGACCCAGCGGGAGCTGGCGGAGCAGCTCCACATCACCGACAAGGCGGTGAGCAAGTGGGAGACGGGGGCCAGCATCCCGGACACCGCCCTGCTTATCCCCCTGTCGGAGCTGCTGGGTGTGACGGTGACCGAGCTGCTGCTCTGCGAGCGGCAGGAGCAGCCCCTGGAGCCGGAGGCGGTGGAGGACGTGGTGAAAACCGCCATCCGCTGCGCTGGCGGCAGACCCAAGCGGGCCTGGCAGGAGAGGAGCCTGTGGCCCCTGTGGTATATACTCTCCCTGCTGGCGGGAGGCCTGGGCCTGTGGGCCAACTGGGCGTGGACCGGTGTGCCCGAGGCCCTGTGGACCCCGGTGGTGCTGGGGGCCATCTTCGGGGTCTGGTTCTGCTTTTTTACCCGGCTCACCCTGCCGGAGGTCTATGACCGGTACCCCCTGGGCATGGTGCGGGACGGGCCGCTGCGCATGAATGTGCCGGGCCTGAACTTCAATAACCGCAACTGGCCCCACATCGTCGCGGTGGGCCGGGCGTGGTCCTGTGCAATTATGGCGGGTATGCCCCTGCTGTCCCTGGCGCTGGGGCTGATCTGCCCCGGCCTGTGGCAGGTGGCCCAGCTGGGCATCATCCTGGCGCTTACTCTGGGCGGACTGTTCCTCCCCCTCTATGTGGTGGGCAAAAAGTATCAATGATCCCGGCAGCCGGCGCCCAGACGCGCCGGCTGCTTCATTTTGTGCGGAAAAGGCCCCTTCCCTTGCCTCTGCTGCCGTTTAATGATACAATAAACTGTATTTTATGGGGGAACGGGGGAAACGGAAATGCTGGAGTATCTGCTGATGGTGTCCTCCCAGGTGGGGACCATGTTTCTGATGATGGCGGCGGGTTTTGCCCTGGCCAAGCGGAGGCTGCTGACCCAGGCGGCCATACCGCAGATGACCAATCTGCTGCTCACCGTGGTGCTCCCCTGTATGCTGGTAGACTCCATGCAGATCGAGCGGACCCCTGCCCTGCTGGGGTCCATGGGATACACCTCCCTGCTGGCGGCGGGGCTGTATGTGCTCTACTGCCTGCTGTCCATCCCCCTGTTCCGGCGGCAGAACTCCGCCACCGGCAAGGCCCTGCGCTTCGGCACCCTCTACGGCAACGTGGGCTTTATGGGCCTGCCCCTGATCCAGCTGGTGCTGGGCGAGCAGGCCATGGTCTACGGCGTCATCAACCTGATCGTATTCAACCTGTTCAACTGGAGCCAGGGCGTGGTGCTCATGGGAGGGCGCAGGCAGGTCTCCCTGAAACAGGCCGTCCTCAATCCGGGGATTCTGGGTACTGTGGTGGCCCTGGTGCTCTTCCTGTGCGGGATCACCCTGCCCTCCATGGTGGGCAGCGCCGTCAGCTTTCTGGGCAGTATGAACACCCCTCTGGCCATGGTCATCATCGGGGCCCAGATGGCCAGCGCCGACTGGCGCTCGGTGTTCCGCAGTCCGGCCATCCTTCTGGCCTGCGGCCTCAAGCTGGTGGCCATGCCCCTGCTCACCGCCCTGATCCTCTACCCCCTCCACCCGGAGCCCGATCTGTACTGCACTCTGGTGCTGCTGGCCGGAGTGCCCACCGCCAGCATTACCGCCATGTTTGCCCAGCGGTACGGCCAGGACGTGTCCACCAGCGCCCAGCTGGTCACCGTCAGCACCCTTTTGTCCATTCTCACCCTGCCCTGCTGCGGGGTGCTGGCCGCCCTGCTCAGCGGCGCGGCCTGAGGGCCGGAATGGTCACAAATGTTTACAGAATGCGTTTTTCCATTTACGGCACAGGGGTGCGGGTGTTAAAATGTCTAAATCATCTCATGCGCCGGGCGGCCTGCCGCCCACAGTACAATGGAGGTTACCATGAAAAAACAGACCATTCTGACCGGGGCTGCCGCCCTGGCTCTGGCCCTTTTTTTGACCGCCTGCGGCGGACAGGCTCCGGAGGTCACCCCCTCCCCCACGGTTGAGCCCACCCCCACGGCTACCC
>NZ_NFHA01000023.1:0-55152 GCF_002159225.1 Flavonifractor sp. An91
GCAGACACACAGGCGGCGGACAGGTTGGGCGGGCAGTCGATGACCATCACGTCATAGGCCCCGTCCTCCTCCAAAGCCTCCCGCATATCCCGCAGCGCCCTATAGCTCCGGCCCCGATCACCACCGGCGGCCTCCAGATCCAGGGCCCACAGATCCTCTGCCGCCGGCAGCACATCCAGGCCGGGCACGTCGGTCTGCTCCACCAGTTCGTCATAGCAGATACTCAGCCCCCGCAGCAGGGCGCCCAAGCCAGCATACTCCCCGGGCGGCAGCAGGATCTGAGTAGCGTTTGCCTGCCCATCGGCATCCACCAACAGCACCCGCAGCCGGCAGCTGGTGGCCAGCACATAGGCCAGGTTGACGGCGGTGGTGGTCTTGCCCACCCCGCCCTTTCGATTGACAATGGCGAAGGTTTTCATGCACGAAACACTCCTATCTTTCGTTGATCGGGAAACACTCCCGGATAATTTCACTTCCTACGGAAGCCTCGGCCATATAGTACCGCCGGGCCGGATGGATATAGACGATCCGGCCGGTCACTGAGCGCAGCTTTCGCATTTTGTTGGCCCGCTCGCCATTAAGCTCGCGCTCAAAGGCCGACGGGGTCCAGGTGATCTTCTCGCCTATCCTCATGCTGATCCTCCTCCAGAGCCTGGACCGCCAGAGTCAGCGCCTGGGCCACCTGCAGGTGATCCGCCGGGAAGCTGCTGGCCCGTGCCAGGGCCTCCCGGCGCAGGATCTCCAGCCGCAGCAGCTGGGCCGCTCTGGGCTTGTCCATGCTGGTCTCCTTTCTCACGGAACGGGTCATCCTCTGTCTCCGGCAACTCCATGAACTGCTGGGGCATACTCAAAGCCCACCCATATGCCTTGTTGGGGTTTCCCGTGCCGGACTTATAGAAGCGCTTACTGCTGGCCTCAAAATTCAATCCGATGCTGCGGCCCCGCTCTCCAAAAAAGCGATTTTTCAGGATGGTCAGTACACAATCCTGCTGCCGGTCCGGCCTGGATTCCTTCTCCAGCGCATATACGTTGTCGGCCAGGTTGGTCACATCTCCGATGCCGGACACATCGTCCGAGTCGTCGATCCTGTCCGTCTTGCGGGGGTGGGCTACCAGATGGACGTGGACGCCGTTGTCATGGGCAAAGGCGGCCAGCTCCGCCACAAACTCCGACTGCGCCCGGTAGAAGTCCCGGTCATTGTCCCGGAACCGGGCGGTCATCAGGTTATCAACCAGATAGACCTTGGCACCGTAGCGCCGGTGGGCGTACCGGAACACCCGCAGGATGTTGGCCGCGTCATGGTAGGTGCTGGTCCCGATGTCGTACAGGAGGAAGCGCCCCCGCCACCAGTCGTCGATCAGCCCCTGGACAAAGGGCGTTGGGGATGCGATCTCCCGCCCGCTCATCCGGTCCGTGGTCTTGGATATGTACTGGGGCCCCGCCGCCTGGAGGGAAGCCCAATACTTGAACTTCCAGGCCGGCAGCTCTCCAGAGTAGGCGCAGACCGGTTGACCCTGGTCGATGGCCTCCAGCAGAAATTGGTCCAGCAGCGTGCTCTTTCCCTCGCCGCGCTTGCCGGTCCACACGGACAGCTCGCCCATGATGGCCCCGCCGGTGGCCCTGTCCAGGTTTGGGATTCCGTAGAGCACCTTGTCCAGCCGTGTCACGTCCGGCTGCCTGACGTCGGCTAGGTCCAGAAGACCGTAGGCTGGGACCTCCACCGTGTCCAGCAGCATCTGGTCCACGGCCTTCAGACCGTAGGTGTCCCGCAGCGCCCGCACCGACGGGCACCGCCGAAAGCCCTTGTCCTCCACTGCCAGCAGGATCACGTTGGGCAGCCGATGGCGCAGCTCCCGCACCATGACCTCCCGCTTCTGGGGATCGGCGCACACCACCAGCACGTAGCAGAACTTCAGGAAGAATCCCTCGTACCGGCCGATCTGTTCCCAGCCGCCCATGGTACGCAGGCACCCGGCGTTGATCTGGACGGCCAGCACGTCCTCGGCGTCGGCGCAGAACCAGAACCCGGTGGGAAGGCTGGGGTCGAGAAAGGCGGGGTCGTAGAGCAGCACCTCCCCCACACCGTTCTCCTTACTCCACATGGCGCTCCACCTCCCTCCTGGCTGCTTGGGCTTGTCCGCCTCTCAAGGGGAACACACCTTTCCAGCTGTTGGTCACGGACTCCCGGACAATCTGGAGCTTCAGCTCCCGGGAGCCGTCCGCTAGCTTGTCCAGTTTGTTGAGCAGGGTGGAGATAGCTCTGGGGGAGTCCACCGCCTTCTTGGCGGAGCGCACCTCCATCAGGTCATCCAGGGCCTGGGCCAGTTCCTGATCCTCCCCGGTATATGCATGGAGTATGGCCTGGACCGTCTGCTTGTCCTCTTTCAGGGGCCTCCGCTCCCCCTTGGGGGGTAAGGGGGGATAATATAACTGGTCAGTAACTGTTTCCTTATTACATTTCCCCGTCTGGTGAAATGGTTGTCCCTGTTTGGTGAAATCCATTTCACCATCTGGTGAAATGGGAGGCGGGGGCTCCTTATCGTCAGAATCGCCCATATCCCCGTCCGGTGAAGTGGGACAAACAAGGAGCCCATAGGCCTCCAGCACGCTGTCTGCCAGTGCGTACCACACCGTGCGATCCGTCTTATCCTGGCTGAAGTTCCCGGTAAGCAGCGCCCCGTCCTCCTTCAGCTTGGCCACGATCCGTTCCACCTGCCGCCGGGTCCAGAAGGGGAACAGCTTGGTCAGGGCATCCAGGGTGTTGTAGGTCCATGTACGGCCCTCATGGAAGTGCCGCCCATTGGCCTGGTTCTTGGCTACCCAGAATGCCATGGCATGGAGGAAGATTGCCCCGTTGACGCCGTGGCGCTGGGCCAGTTCGGCATTGAAATGGTACTCAGTCAAGCTTCCCCACCCCCTTGTAAATTCCGGCCATTTGTGGTATCATAATAATGGTTTTCATGCACGAAACCGCTTGGCCTCTCTGTCTGCGCCCACAGACAGGGGGGCCTTTCTTTTTTCCTACTCATGAGACGCACCCCGCTCTCTCTGCTCCCGGATGGCGCGTCCATCCCGGATAAACCCCAGGATCATCCGCAGCACATCATCCGGCAGAGTATGGGTCTCAAGGTATGTACTCAGGTCCTCACAGATAGAGCCATCCGCCATGATATTGGTTACCTTGACCTTGCTCATATCGACCATTGCGCGCCACCTCCTTTTTCCATTTATGCTGCCGCCTGGTTGTCCTATGAGGACTCCCGGGCGCACCGCAGCTCCAGCGCGGCCTCCACGATCTCCTGCAGGTCCTCCAAGATGGCGTCGAACTCGGGACGCTCCTGGGTATCAATGACGTTGTCCTCCGCGATCCGCAGCAGCCGCCGGTCGGCATGGGATTCTGCAAAAGCAAAGATCCGGTTGGTCAGCTTGGCGCTGGCCTCCAGCACGGACCTGGGCCGGATCTCCGGCACCACACTGCTGTACAGGGCATTGGTCTCCCGCAGGTGCTGATAGGCCAGGTGCTGAGCATTGTAGATGATGACCATCAGCTCAACGATCTCAGTGGGCGGTATCCGCTGGCCAGTCTCATAGGCTCGCAGACTCTCCACGCTGATGCCCAGCCGCTCCGCTGCCGCTTCCTGGGTCAACCCGGCAGACTTGCGGCAAATTTTATAGATATTCCGGCAATCGTCCGGCATGGCAATCACTCCTTTCTTTTGGTACAATATAGTCACGGGGTCAGACAGCTGCATCGAAAAAGAGAGCCGCCTCGTGGATCTGATCCACCAGCCCATTTTGGCGGAGGATCAGAATGATGGATTCCTGACCACGGATGGTCAGGCGCACTGCGTTTTTTGTGACCACCTCGGCACACTGTACCTTGTCAATGTCATAATGTTCCTCGATCCAGCGTCCAATCTGCCGCTACTCCGCTGTACAAATCATAAGCAGCTCCTTTCTCAGCTTTTTCGTCTTTGGCGCCCCTTGTCTTCTTTTAACCCCTGTGATAAACTGCATGATAAGGGGGGCTTTTCATGACGATTTTTGAATCATACTGGCGGAATTTTGTTGATATAAAAATTGCTGAGCAATACTTTACTCTTTATGCAAAGCACTCTAAGCACCGCCTTATGATAATAGATGCCCTTTGCATGATTTTTTCTTTAACAGGTGTCATCTCTCTGATAAACAGTTACTGTTCTCCGTTCTTGTCCACAGTGATTATTCTAGGTTCTCAAATTATAAGCGTCCTTCAGCCGCTGTACCCATACAGTCAAAGATTGTATGCATCCCAGTGCATATACAGAGAATATGCTGCTCTTGCACTGACTACCGAACAAACAGTAAATGGTTATCTTTATGGGGATGTTAGGGAAGATGAACTTCTACCTGCTCTAAAGAACGCACAGCAGGAGAGCTTTGACATCGAAACCAAGTTCTGCTCGGTCGATCTTTTCTCCCAAAAGAAACGCCTTCATAAAGCTTCAGAGAAAGCAGTTATGCAATATTTAACCGTACATTTCAACTTAGGAGAGTGAGACAGCATGAAAAGCAGTTCCGCACCTTTTCCCCCAAAGCCTGTTACGCCCGACCCCGACATACAGAAGAATGGAGGACTGGTTCCTCCAACAACGATCAAACCACCCGTTCCCAAAGCACCAAACAAATAAGATTTCAGGCTGGGCCGTCACTTTTTGTGGCGGCCTTTATCCTTTTTTAGCCACCTGCAATAAGCACAGCGGGTATTTGGGACTGTCCAAAGTACAAAAGCCATCAAAAGCCTATGGATTAGGATTCCAGCCGCTATTCCTAACAAAAAGCTGACCACCAAAGAGCAATTCACCCCGCTCACCTCCTTTCTCAGCTTGCGGCATCATTTCCACACTCGGATATCTCCCGGCCATAGAGGGCGTCGATGGTACAATGGAGAGCATCAGCCAGCTGAGGAGCCAGCGACCACTTGGGATCTGATATCCCGCGCTCCCACTTGCCTACGGCCTGCTGGCAGACGCCCAGCTTCTGGGCCAGAGCGGATTGGGAAAGTCTCTGCTGCTCCCGCAGCGTCCGAATGTTGTTTCCCACGTTTTTGGTCACCTCCATTTCGCAACCTATGGTTGTTTACATGGCCACTATATCACTACTTTTAGTTGCTGTCAACTCCTTTTTGTGTCCTTCATATTGCTTATAACAACTATTAGTTGTATAGTTTGAGGTGAAAGGGGGTGAACACGTGCTCGGTCAACGTCTGAAAGCCCTGCGCGCAGCCCGTCAAATTTCCCAGAAAGACCTTGCGGCGCAGTTATTTGTGAGCCCGCAGGCTGTTGGAAAATGGGAACGTGAGGAGGCCACACCCAACCCGGAGACGGTACGCAAGCTCTCCGAACTTTTCGATGTCTCCGCCGACTACCTGCTGGGCCGGGAGCTGAGCCCGAACGCAAGCCCTGCATCCCACGCATTGCGGGTACCGGTGTTGGGGGTGATCCAGGCCGGGATCCCCATGGACGCCATCGAGGACATCCTGGACTGGGAGGAGGTTCCCGTCTCCTGGGCCAGCGGAGGCCGGGAGTACTTCGGCCTGCGGGTGAAGGGGGACAGTATGTACCCTAAGTATCTGGAGGGGGACACGGTGATCCTTCGTAAAGACAGCGCCTGTGACACCGGCGACGACTGCGCGGTGTTGGTCAACGGCGACGCGGCTACCCTGAAGCAGGTGCTCCTACGGGAGGACGGCGCGGTGGAGCTCCGCCCGGTAAACCCCACCTATCCACCCCGCACCTACTCCCCCGCCGAGATTGAATCCCTCCCTGTCCAGATCATCGGCGTGGTGGTTGAGTTGCGACGGAAAATAAAATAGTGCCCGAGTTGGACGCAAGAGAGGTAAAGGAGATAGATATCATGCCTACTAAGGACCATATGCCTTACCGCCAGCCTGCAAAGGCTGATAAAAACAAATCCTTTACCCACTTAAAGTGGAACAAATGGAATACAATCACCAGAATTTCCGATTATGTTGTGCTGGACGTGGAAACGACCGGGTTGAAGCCTGGAACGGACAAAATCATAGAGATTGGCATGGTCAAAGTCTCAGACGGCAAGCCCTGTGATGAATTTTCCTCTTTTGTCAATCCTGAGATGTCTATTCCCACCCGCATTACCAAAATCACTGGGATCACCAATGAGGACATGGCTACCGCTCCCGTATTTTCTTCCTTGGCCAGTCAAATCGTCTCCTTCCTGGGGGACTCTCTCATCTTAGGGCACAATGTCGGTTTCGATCTATCCTTCTTGGTCCCCGCGCTTGAATCATGTGGAATCTGTCCCAGTTTTACCTGCCTGGACACCTGTGCCCTGGCAAAAAAAGCCTTCCCAGAACTGCCCAATCATAAGCTTGATACCCTGATCGGTGCGCTGTCCTTGTCTGACGGGCAGACGCATCGGGCTTTGGACGATGTATACTGTACCCTTGGACTATTCAACAAAATATGCGAAAAGTATCCTGATTCTCCCCTGCTCAATGCAGTCTACTCCTGCTGTACCCCAATAGAGTCCTTCTCCTTCTCCCCTGTTGAGCAACCGCTGGCCGGCAAGCAACTCTTTCTCACAGGTACATTCACGTTCCCCTACTCAGCAGCTAAGAAGCTTATTTCTGCTGCAGGCGGCTTGGTCACATATAATCTCTCTGACCAGACGGACTATCTTGTATATGGCTTTCAGGACACCCAGGTCGAGGATCCGGCTCGATACGAAGCTGCCCTCGCTACCGCACATGAAATGCAGACTCAGGGCCACAGGATACAGCTAATCAACGAGATCCAGCTGTTGAAAACCTGCGGCGTTTCTTTCTATTGAGTTAACCACAGAAGGAGGAGCTTCCGTGAACGAACAATTATCCATGACTGGGATCAGTGAACCCGAGCATAAAGAATTTGAAGCCTTACAGCCGCTTATGCCCCGGCTTCAGGAGTGCGTGGCCGCCCAGGGCTGCGACCCAAACCAGCTCACGCTGGGGTCCACACAGGGGTACAGCGTTGTCTACCTTTCCAATTTTACCGCGTTTCGACTGCACATCCGAGGCAATTATCATTATCTGTCCATCCCTACCCTCTTTTCCGATATAATTCCACCGGACGCGCCCAGAAAACAGGTGAAGTCCGATCCCCTGTATCTGCGGCTCATACTTGATGAGACTCATCCCATTTCGTGGTATACAGACTTTCTTTTCTCGGTGGTCAAAGAGTGCATCAACCGATATCCCAAGGATTTTGACTGCTGCTCACGCTATGAGGTATGTAGTGACGCGGGGGAGTGTATCCACCCAGACAAATCCTTTGCTCTGGGCTGCGGCTACCGGAAGATCCTCCACAGCGGGAAAATCTATTATGGGAAAAACCGCAATATTGATTGATGCGTCAACTTGAACACGCCCAATCCCACGGCTATACGGCCTGTAAAGTTTGCCACCCGCCGTCCTGATAACAACACAAAAGCCGGGGCTCACGCCCCGGCCTCTTAAAACGCCAGAAATCGAACATTTGTATTGTTCCGGTTCCTTAGTTGCAAAAAAGCCCCAACTTATCAGCTGAGGATTTTAATGTAAGTACTTCAACAGCTGGATCAGGTGTGTACCGCTCATTTCCGTACGCTCATCCTTATCCAGCTTTCGCTTTCCAAATTCCACATACCCATTGTCACTATAGAATGACCTCAGACGATCAACGTCTTCACACTCCAGGTATACCACCTTGCCTCCGATGATTCGCTGAGCAAGCCGAATCTGATCTTCAGCCATTTTCAACAGCTCGTCACCAGTAATCAGTTTATTATAGTCGTTGGTGTAATTCTTACCGAGTTGAGCAACCAGCGGAGCCATAATTACCAAATCATTTTTAGCCGCACTTGGCATTGCAAATTTTCTTAAGCGTCTACCAAGTGTGCCGGAAACAGAGTGCTTATTCACTACAATATACTTGTTGGCAATCGTAAAATATCCGCAAATGACATTTTCCTTCCGGTAAGACGCATATACCAAAAAGGTCTGAGAAATCCCCTGCTTCGCGAAATCGATTGCAGATCTCTTTGTCAGAAACCGCTCAACATCCCCGTTCTTTGGACACGAAAAGGAGGAGAGGATCTCCCGACAGAAATCCTCTCCCTTTTCTTCTATGATGTCGCTGAGGGACAGTATCGAATAACCTGCCATCATTTATCTCCAAAAAAATCTTTGATTTTATCCTTCTGGATAGTCTGGCACGTTCTGGATATTCGGACCTCTTTGCTCTTTTTTCCCTTTGCGTGCTCAAGTGCTGCAGCAAAACCGCGGCATAGCGACTTGTCCCGGAAGCGGACATCTTTCAGGATGCTCTTTGTAGCCATAACCGCACCTCCTTTACTATGCTACGCTTATATTATAGCAGCAGAATAGCCAAAAAAACACTGGGAAATTCTACGAAGTTCTTGTTAGCTTATTGTTGACTTTTTTAATCACACTATTTCAATGATGGCATTTGACGCTGTCCCTCACTTATGGTGTAACATTACTAAAAGTTGCACATTGAGATACACCCAAGTTCAAAATCTTTTAAAGACGCCAAATATAGACCATTGATATTAAGATAAGGAGGACGCCTCATGTCCAAGGACAAAATGATGGTATTCGGCTACGCCAGAGTCTCCACCGAGAACCAGCTGGAGAACTACTCCATCGAGGAGCAGACCGCCCGGCTGGAGTCCTATTGTGCCGCCAAGGGATGGGTGCTGCTGCACACCTATATAGACGGGGGATACTCCGGCGGGAACACGGACCGGCCTGCCCTCCAAACCATGCTGGCGCAGATCCGGGAGACCCATGTGGACGCTGTGGTGGTCTACAAGCTGGACCGGCTCAGCCGCTCCCAGAAGGATACTCTCACCCTCATCGAGGACGAGCTGCTGGCCCACGGCACTGATTTTGTCTCCATCAATGAGAACTTCGACACTTCCACCCCCTTCGGCCGGGCCATGATCGGAATACTGTCCGTCTTTGCCCAGCTGGAGAAGGATCAAATCACTGAGCGCTTTACCATGGGCCGGATCGGCCGGGGCAAGGCCGGGTACTTCCATGGCGGCGGCAACGCACCCACCGGCTATACCTATGCCGACGGCGTCCTTACCGTCAATGAGTACGAGGCTATACAGGTCCGGGAGGCCTTTGACCTCTTCCTGGCCGGGAAGTCCATCAACGCGATCTGGCATATGTTATCCACAAAATACACCACAAAGTGGACAGCGGCAAAGGTCCGCAACGTGCTGAAGAACAGCCTCTATATCGGGAAGGTCCATTTCATGGGCCAGGAATATGATGGAGTACATCAGCCCATTGTGGAGGAACGTGTCTTTACCGCCGCCAAACAACTGCTCAACAGCCTGTCCCGTGAGGCAGCAAAAACAACATCCCAGCGCAACCCTTTCCGGGCAGGCTACCTACTATCCGGCCTGCTATACTGTGCCCGATGCGGAGCCAGGTACTCAGCCAACCACGGATACTACAAATGCTATTCCCGGGCCAAGAGCAGCCCCAAATTTGTCCGCGATCCGGACTGCAAAAATGACAACTGGGAGATCGGCACATTGGATCACCTGGTATGTCAGCAGGTGGATGCAATGGTATCCAGCTCCGCTGCCGTAGATCACGCGATTATGGCTGCCGACGCCGCCAAGACGGTGCATATTGACAAGGATAAACTGCGCCGTACCTGTGCGGAGCTGGAGCGGCAGATCGAGCGTCTGATCGAGCTGTATCAGGTCGGCTCCATTCCCATGGCATCTATCACCCAGCGGGTCAACGATCTGACGGCGCAAAAGGCTGCGCTGGAATCGCAGCTTAACGCTCCGGATGAGGTGCCCGCCAAAGATCTGTTTCTCGCTGCCGTAGAGGACTACCGGCAGGGCTTTGCCGGTGGGGACACAGACCGCAAACGTGCGCTGCTGGCCGGTCTTCTGGATCGGGTAACTATTGACGGCCAGTCGATTCAGCTCCATTGGAGGCTGTAAATAGCAATTTGCAAAATTATATATACTACTCACATGGTCAGGGCCTGCTTGCCGCAGGCTTTGGCTTTTTGAAACGCATGATCCAGCAAAAAAGCCACCCGAGGAAGATATCCAAAATCCTCCAGCAATGTAAAAAGGGGAAAGAAGATGGCCATTGGGGGCAGCATGACGCTGATCACCCAAGCCAGCACCCGGTATACGCCTAGGACCAGCGCCCCGTGGAGCCACTCCGGAGCATTGAGCCAGACAAACAAGTCGGTAAGCCGATCCTGAATCCAGAACAACCCATCGGAAAGCATCTGAGAGGGATAGTTAGCTCCCTCTATGGTGAGCCACAGCACAGCCGCCAGCAGAAGCAGCATAGCGGGAATACCGGTGGCCCTGGCGGTAAGCAATCGATCCAGCCGTTCCCCCCCTGCAGCAGCCACACCCTGGGGCAGGGCCTCTTGGGCGGCCTGGTGGGCTGCATGGACCAGGCTGGCCGCCAGCTGATCGCTCAGGTCCGTTATCCCGCTGTGGGCCAGCAGCTCCCTGGCCCCGGTCAACGCGGCTTGAAGTTCCTGGTCCTCCTCCGGGTCCCAGCCTATCTGCCGTGCCAGGCTGGAAGGAAGCGTGGGATCTCCCTCCAGCAGCCGCAGCGCCGCCCAGCGTACAGGGAGTTTACCCTGGAGCCTGGATTCCAAAAGGGGTTTGAGGGAGGCAGCGGCAAATTCCACCTGAGGCGGATAACAAACTGGCCGGGGCTTGGGCGGCTCCTTTCCATCCAACAGATGGTCCAGTGCTTCCATCAGATCCTCCAGACCCTCCTCCCGTCCGGCGGAACTTCCAACCACCGGAACGCCCAAATAGGCAGACAAAGCCTCCAAATCCACCGTAATATGCTTGCGGGCAGCCTCGTCCAGCAGGTTGACACACACCACGGTCCTGGGTTCCAGCTCCAGGGTCTGGAACACCAGATTCAGATTGCGCTCCAGACAGGTGGCGTCGCACACCACCACCGCACCCTGAGCACCACCGAAGCAGAGAAAATCCCGTGCCACTTCCTCCTCAGCGGAGTGGGCTAACAGAGAATAGGTACCCGGCAGATCCACCAGTGTATAGGACCTTCCATTCCACTGGCATCGCCCTTGAGCCACCGCTACGGTCTTGCCCGGCCAGTTCCCGGTGTGCTGGCGCAGACCGGTCAGTGCATTAAACAGGGTAGACTTACCCACATTGGGATTGCCCGCCAGTGCCACCACCCGTTCCGCTCCGTCGATCCCTACCGGCTGGAGCACTGCCGCCGCGCCCGCTCCTGTGGCAGCACGCGTCAGTCCCATGGCGCGCCTGCCAGTCTGACGCCCCTGGCATCCCGCCGCCGCAGAGCAATGACCGCCCCACGGATCAGATAGGCTGCCGGGTCACCCGCTGGGCTGACTGCCGTGCAGCTCACTGCAGTCCCCGGTACCAGTCCCAGGTCCAGCAAACGCCGGCGCATGGCCGGTTCGGTCAGCACCTCGGCTACCTGGCCCCACTGGCCCACCCGAAGGGCATCCAAGGTAATGGTACTCATATCATAACGCTCCTCGCTGTCACTTGAAATGGGTGGAGGCTCGCCGTCAGCCGGTGCAGGCCCCCACAACCTATCATATTGCGGAGCAGAAGGGGTGGTGCCTCTGAAAAACTGGTTCGTATACTGAAAATCTATTGACTAACCATATACAATCGATTAGAATAACAACGAAATGGATTCTTTTTTGCCGCAGCGGTTCGCTGCGGCTCTCTTTTCGGTTGGGAGGTTTTTATGTCAGAACTGCAAGAAAACAAAATGGGCGTCATGCCCATCAAACGTCTGGTCCTCTCCATGTCCCTGCCCATGATGATCTCCATGCTGGTGCAGGCTCTGTACAATGTGGTGGACAGCTACTTCGTGGCCAAAGTCAGCGAAAACGCACTGGCTGCCGTGGGAATGGCCTTCCCCTATCAGAACCTGATGATCGCCGTCAGCGTAGGTACCGGCGTGGGCGTCAACGCCCTGCTCTCCCGCAGCCTGGGCGCCAAGGACTTTGATACGGCCAACCGCACCGCAGAGAACGGCGTTTTTCTGGCCTTCCTCAGTATGCTGGTCTTTTCCATTGCAGGTGTTGTGTTTGCCGAGCCCTTCTTCCTGGCACAGAACAACGACCCGGATATCGTCAACCAGGGCGTGGCTTATCTGCGGATCTGCGCCGGGCTCTCCATTGGTCTCTTTATGGAGATCATGTTTGAGCGGCTGCTCCAGTCCACTGGACGCACCTTCTATACCATGATCACCCAGGGCGTGGGCGCAGTCATCAACATCGTTATGGACCCCATCCTCATCTTTGGCATTGGCCCCTTCCCGGAGATGGGCGTGGCCGGCGCTGCTGCCGCCACCGTGCTGGGCCAGATCGTTGCCGCCATTTTGGCTCTGATCTTCAATATTACCCACAACCATGAGATCCAGCCCAAACTGAAGGGGTTCCGCCCCCGCGGACATATCATTGGACGCATTTATAGCGTTGGTATCCCCACCATCGTACTCAACTCCATCAGCTCGGTGATGACCTTTGGTATGAACCTGATCCTGGGCGCCATCTCCACTTCCACCGCCGTGGCTGTATTCAACGTCTACTTCAAGCTCCAGAGCTTTGTATTCATGCCGGTATTTGGCCTGAACAACGGTATGGTACCCATTGTCTCCTACAACTTCGGTGCCCGGAAGCGTAAGCGTCTTACGGAAACTGTGCGCTTCAGCGCTATTCTGGCCGTTGGCATCATGTTGGTGGGCCTGGTGATCATTCAGTTTTTCGCCGCCCCCATTCTGGGTCTGTTTGAGGCCTCGGCAGAAATGCTGCGGATCGGCGTGCCTGCCCTGCGGATCATCAGCCTGTGCTTTGTGTTTGCCGGCTTCAACATCATCTGCTCCTCCACGTTCCAGGCCCTGGGTAACGGCGTACTGAGCATGATCATGTCCATCGTCCGCCAGCTGGTCGTACTGCTCCCCGCCGCTTACTTCCTCTCCTTTACCGGAAGTGTAACCGCCGTGTGGTGGGCCTTCCCCATTGCCGAGATAGCCTCCCTGATTTTGAGTCTTCTCTTCCTGCGGCTGGTCTTCCGCAATGTGATTGCTCCCCTGGGAGACAGTGAGTAAGCCTTTAAAGTAAAATAATGAGATCTAAAAATAAGCAGCCCCCCGTGCCCGGTTTGACCAGGCGCGGGGGGCTGCTTTTCTCTTTGCAATGATCTATGCTCAGCACTTGACGGCAATGACTGCGATCTCGATCTTGCAGTTGTCCGCCAGGCCTACGTTGCCGTAGCACAGCCGGGCAGGCATCCGCTTAGGATCAAAGTGGCGCACATACTCCGCGTTCATCTCGTCCCGCTCGGCAAAATCCCGCAGCAGCACGTCGATCCGCACCACATGGTCCATGTCGGAGCCGTAGCGCTTGAGCAGCTGCTCCAGGTTGTTCAGCACCTGGCGGGTCTCAAAGGTGATGTCGCCGCAGGCCAGCTCCTGGGTCTCCAGATCCTCGGATACCAGGCCGGAGAGGTAGAGGTACTTCCCGTCCACCACTACCAGGTCGGAGTAGGGGGCCTCCAGATCGTCTGTAAAGCGAATGTAGGTATTGTCCATAAAATCCACTTCATCCTTTCCATCATCGGGCCTGCATCTGAAGGACAGGCCTGTTCATGCCATTATCCCACAGATCCCGTCCAAACGCAACGGGTGCGCTTTACTTCACCTTGCTGATGGCGGTAATCACAGGAGTAGCACCGTCCACCCCCAGCTCACCGGTATAAGTAATCTCCACCGAGTCACCCTCGGCAAATCCGTCGACACTGACGCCCTTGCCGTAATCCATGCCCTGGTACTCACCATCGCCGGTAAGCAGCACCAGATAGTCCCCCATCTGGTTGATGATCCCGCTCACCTTTTTTTCCTCTACCTTCTCCGTGGACTGGGGCTGGCTGGAACCATCGTCCGTCTTTTTACCGCTGTCAGCCTTTCCGCAGGCGCTCAGTGCAAACACCACAAGCACCAGAGTAAGAACCAGGCAAATCTTCCGCTTCATAGTCATGTTCCTTTCTTTGTCCCTGTCTGGGATTGATGCATTCACCGGGCAGACCTTGCCGCCCGTGTTACGATGCTTAGACTCCCGTCGAGGTCGGAAAGTTGTGCCAGCCGCAAAAAGAAAGGAATTCTTTATAATTTCCGATTACAGTTCCAGAGTGGCAGCCACCTGCTTCAGGGTCTCCGCCGAGCGGCGCAGCTGCTCCTGCTCCTCCTGATCCAACACGATAGGCACATGGGTCTCCACCCCGTCCAAGCCTACAATGGCAGGCATACTCAGGGCGATACCCTCGATGCCGTACTCACCGTGCATCATGGTGGACACCGGCAGGATGGACCGCTCATTGCGGACAATGACCTCGCAGATCCGCTTTACCGACATGGCAATGCCATAGTAGGTAGCCTGCTTCTTGGCAATGATCTCATAGGCGCTGGTCTTGACCTTCTCGGCAATCTCCTTCATGGCAGAGGCGTGGTCGAAATGGCCCCGCATCTCGCAGAAGTCGTTGAGGGGGATACCGGAGACGTTGGAGCTGCTCCAGGCGGCGATCTCGCTGTCGCCGTGTTCACCGATGATGAAGGCGTGGACACTGCGGCTGTCCACATGGAGGTGCTGCCCCAGCTGGTACTTGAGCCGGGCGGTATCCAGCACGGTACCAGAGCCAATCACACGGTGCTCCGGCAGCCCGCTGAGCTTAAGGGCTGTATAGGTCAGGATATCAACCGGATTGGAGACAATGAGCAGGATCCCCTGAAAATCCCGCTTTGCGATCTCAGGGATGATGCTCTTGAAGATCGCTACATTCTTGTGGACCAGATCCAGCCGGGTCTCGTTGGGCTTCTGATTGGCTCCCGCCGTCACAATGACCACAGCGGCATCCGCCACATCGTCATAGGTGCCGGCATAGATTTTCATAGCCCCCGCAAAGGGGATGCCGTGAGCAATGTCCTTGGCCTCACCATCGGCCTTGTCGAAGTTCACGTCCAGCAGCACCAGTTCGGAAAACAGATGGCTCTGCATCAGGGCAAATGCCGTGGCGGAGCCTACAAAACCGCAGCCGACGATGGCAGCTTTGCGGGGATTGACGATGGTCTTTTTCATCATATACACCTCTCTATGTTCCGTGGATCACTCCACGGCCTGTGCTTTTTGCAGCTTTCCTTGTGTTTTCTAAATCATATATGATTTTAGGTATTTTGTCTGTTGCTGCTGCAACAAAACCGCAAATTTCTTTGGGCGCTGGGCTCTATTCGTTCCTCACGTCTTAAGATTCGTAAAGGCTCCGCTTTTTTCGCGGGCCGGACTTTCCCAATCCGCCTTCCTCTGTTACAATGGGAGCACAATACAGCACGAGGAGGCGCTGTCCATGACACCTATAATTCTCATTGCCGAGGACGACGCGGATATCCGGGGCCTGCTGCGGCTCTATCTGGAGGGCGAAGGCTTTCGGGTTCTGGAGGCGGACGACGGCAGCAAGGCGCTGGAGCTGGCCCGAACCCACAGCCCTGACATGGCCATTCTGGATATCATGATGCCCGGCCTCAACGGGTTTGAACTGACTCGCGCCCTGCGCCAGTACAGCCAGCTGCCCATTTTGATCCTGTCCGCCAAAAGCCAGGACAATGACAAGATCCTGGGCCTGAATCTGGGAGCCGACGACTACATTGCCAAGCCCTTTAACCCGGTGGAGATCGTGGCCCGAGTGAAGGCCCAGCTGCGCCGGGCAGGCCGGACAGGTCAGGATGTGCTCACGGTCCGGGATCTGGCGCTGGATACCGTCACCTGCCAGCTGTCCAAACGGGGCGTCCCCGTAGCTCTCACCCCCATGGAATATAAGATCCTGGCCCTGCTCATGCGCTCCCCCGGCCGGATCTTCACCAAGATCCAGCTGTACGAGGGGGCGGTGGGCCCCTACTTTGAGGGGGACGACAACACCATGATGGTCCATATCTCCAAGCTGCGGGACAAGCTGGAGGACGACCCGAAGGACCCCCGCTATATCATTACCGTGAGAGGATTGGGGTATAAGCTTGAAAAATAAACCGGTTCCCGGCAGCCTGTTCGGCCTGCTGGTACGCAATTACCTGCTGTTTACCCTCACCCTGCTGGTCATTGTGGGCGGGATCTTTTCTCTGTGGGATCAGTGGCTGACCCGGCTCTATCAACCGGCGGACTGGGCCGGTCTGATGGCCGACAGCGCCTTGTCATCCGGCAATTACCAGAGCCTGACCCGCTATACCGGCGACACAGGCAGCGCCTTTGCCGTCTATGACGGGGATGGTCTGCTGGTCTACTCCTCCGATCTCGGGTTTGACCCGCTCTGCACTCCCAGTGAACTGGACTGCGTCCAGCTCTGGGATGCAGATGCCGCCGTTACCACCTTTGCGTTGTCCAACGCGAACAAAGAATCCCGCTATCTGGTGATCCGTCAGTCCATGAGCGACGGATCGGTGGACACCATGGTGCTGAATGGCTCCTATGAGGTCATATTTGGCGGCCTGAAGGAGGGCAAGACCGTCTATACGCCCCAGGAATTTCTCTACCTGTCCGGCAAGCGGTTTCCCGACGCCTTTCTTACCCGTGGAGTCTTTGTCAATCAGGACAACGAGCCCATGACCGTTCTGCTGCGTGAGGCGGTGATCAGCGACGCCGATTACATGAAACGCTATCAGGATTCCTGGAAAATTTGGCTCCTTTTTATCCCCCTGTTCCTGCTCAGCGCAGGGCTGTTCATCTGGTGGCTCAGCCGCCGGATCGGCCGTCCCCTGCGCAGGCTTAACGACGCAGTAGTCTCCCAGTCTGAGGGCCGGATGGTCCGGGTGGGGGACTGCGGCGGAACCCGGGAGATCCGGCGTATTGGAGAGAGCTTCGACCGTTTTTCCGACCGGCTGGCCGAAAGTGAGGCGGAACGCCAGCGGCTGGATCAGGGCAGACAGAAGCTGATTGCCGACATCTCCCATGACCTCAAGACCCCCATCACCGTCATTGCCGGCTACATTGACGCCATCTGCGACGGCAAGGTGCCCCCCGAGGAGCAGGAGCGCTATCTGCGGGCCATTCAGGGCAAGGCGGCCGCCCTCACTGAGCTGGTGGACGCCTTCCATGAATACAGCAAGGTGGAGCATCCGGAGTTCGTACTCCACACCGAGCCCACCGATCTGTGCGAATTTCTGCGGGCCTATTTGGCGGACAAATATGACGAGATCGATCTGGCGGGCTTCGGACTGGACATTGATCTGCCCGACCGGGCCCTGCGCTGCCAGTTGGACCCCCTGCAATTCCGCCGGGTGCTGGATAATCTGCTTTCCAACGCCCTGCGGCACAACCGGCTGGGCACCATGCTCTTCTTCCGGCTGACCGAGACCGAGGGCAAGGCTCTGCTCACTGTGGCGGACAACGGCGCAGGGATTCCCCCGCAGCGGATGAAATCTATTTTTGAGCCCTTTGTGGTGGGCAGCGATGCCCGTTCCGGCCAGGGCAGCGGCCTGGGCCTGTCCATCACCCGCCGTATCATGGAGCTGCACGGCGGCTCTATTACCCTCTCTACCCGTCCCGCTGCAGGGAAAGGCACGGAATTTCTCCTCACCCTTCCCCTGTGGCAGCCGCCCACCTCCACCTAATTTTTGACGCTCTGGACTGGAAACAGTCCGGAGCGTCTTTTTTCTTTCTCCTACCTTTACAAATCTTAAACAAACCCACACGAGGGATAAAGAGTGGTCGGGTATACTCCCATTCAGAAAGGGGGCAACACCTATGAATGGGCCTGATTTGCGCAGCCGCCCCATCATTGAAGTGAAAAATGTCCGCAAAGAGTACCCCATCGGCGACGAGACGGTGGTGGCACTCAAGCGCATCAATTTAAGCGTGTCCCGTGGGGAGATCTGCTGCATCTTCGGCACCTCCGGCTCGGGCAAAAGTACCCTCCTCAACCAGCTGGCCGGTATGGAGAAGCCCACCCGTGGGGAGGTCCTCATCGGCGGGGTACCCATCTCCCGGCTGAACGAGAACCAGCTGGCAGCCTTCCGGCAGCAGCATCTGGGCTTTGTGTTCCAATCCTACAACCTGCTGCCCAATCTGACCGCCACAGAAAATGTGGCCCTCCCCCTGATGTTCCGGGGGGTACCCAAAGCCCAGCGGGAGGCCGCCGCCCGCAAGCTACTCACCCGGGTAGGGCTGGCCCACCGGCTGGACCACTTTCCCCGCCAAATGTCGGGCGGTCAGCAGCAGCGTGCGGGCATCGCCCGGGCCTTTATTGCCCGGCCCGACGTGGTCTTTGCCGACGAGCCCACCGGCAACCTGGACTCCAAAACCACGGTAGAGATCATGAACATGATCTGCACCTTTGCCCGTGACTACCACCAGACCATCATTCTGGTCACCCACGATCCGGAAATGGCGGCCTACGCCAATCGGATCGTCACCCTCATCGACGGCGAGATCGTCAGCAACAAAGTCAATCCAAAGGAGAGATCTTCCCATGAAACATAACCTATTCCGCACCGGCGTTTCTCTGCTCCTGCTGCTGGCCATGCTGGCGGCGACACTGCCCGCAGTCTTTGCCGCCGAGGGCAGCAATCTGTACATCACCGGCTACCAGGTCACCGATTCCTCCGGCCGCTCGGTGGGCAGCATCAGCAAAGGCAATACGGTCAACATCACCGTGTCCGTCAAGGATACCGGCGACGGCACCGGGGCCGGCGATCCCAAAACCCTGGACATTACAAAGCTGGACGACAGCTTTACCGGCGGCTCCCTCTCGGTGGAAAAGACCTCCTCTGACTCCGCCCCTCTGGTCTATGCCGTCCGGCTCACCGGCCTGACTTACAAGGGAGTTGGCCAAAGTCTGAAGCTCCAGGTGGGTACCGCTGGCGATGCCAGTTCCTATCAGACGCTGGAGGTTACCATTACCGAAGCGGTGGTATATGAAGCGCCCACCAATGTTCCAGAGCCTCCCTCCGCCCCTGATCCCGCCCCCGCCCCCATGGTGCTGGTCTCCCGCAGCGAACTGGAGAAGCCCATTGAATCCGGGCAGGAGGTCAAGCTGAAGGTCACCTTCCAAAACCTGAGCAACACTAAGCTGAAATCCCCTGTAGTCACCTTTACCCCCTCCGATGGTCTTCTGCTGGAGAGCGGCACTTCTTCTTTCCCCCTGGCGGACATTGCCGGAAAAAAGAGTGTCAGCTTGGAGATCACGATCAAGGGCGCCAGCGCTATCTCCTCCCCCGCCCAGTCTCTGGGGGTGGATCTGAAGTTCAACTACTACAACAACGTCTCCACCGTTCAGGGCAATGTTACCGACAAGATTTCCATCCCCGCCATCGGCCGGGAGAGCGTGCCTCAGCCGGTGGTGCTGGTCACCCGCTCCACCCTGCCCCATCCTCTGGCCGTGGATGAGACCGCAACCATCACCCTCCGTTTCCAGAACACCAGCTCCACCCCGCTGGTCAAGCCTGTTGTGGCTGTCACTCCCTCCGAGTCCCTGATGATCCTCAACGACGCCGCTACCTTCCTGCTGCCTGACATCCAGCCGGGCAAAACCGCTACCCTGGATGTACAGATCCAGGTGGCCCGGGGCAACAGCAGTACCAGCCAGACTCTGAGCACCGAGCTGAAATACGGCTATGACAACGGCGGCATGATGACCCAGGCCTCGGTGTCCGACAAAGTGGTGGTACCCACCCAAGCCAAAGAGACTGTGCCCCAGCCGGTGGTGCTGGTCACCCGCTCGGCCACAGGCAAGCCTATCTCCGCCGGTGAGACTCTGCCGGTCACCCTCACCTTCCAGAACGCCGGCACCACGTCCCTGGTCAAACCGGTGGTGTCTGTCACCACCTCCGAGTCCCTGATCCTGATGGACCCCACTTCCACCTTCCTGCTGCCTGATCTGGCCCCGGGAAAAAGCACCTCCATCTCCGTCAAGGTACAGGCTACCAAGGATCTCTCCTCCACCAACCAGTCCCTGAACACCGAACTGAAGTACCTCTATGACAACGGCGAAACCATGACCCAGGCCACTTCCTCCGACAAAGTGAACATCGCTGCCAACGCCTCCTCCAAGTCGGATGCCTCCGTGCCCAATGTGGTGGTACGCAGCTATTCCTACGGCGAGAGTTCCGTACCCTCCGGCAGCGCCTTCCCTCTGAACTTTACCTTTGAGAACACCGGCGCCGTGCCCATCTCCAACGTGGTAGTCACCGTGGACGGCGGAGAGACCTTCACCATGGACGCCAGCACCAACACCTATTTCTACAAGGCTCTTGCCGCCGGGGCCAGCCAGAGTCAGGAGATCCCCATGCGGGCCGTACCCACCGGCAAAAGCGGCGCGCAGGGCCTGACCCTCTCCTTCAAATATGAATATGTGGACGGTGAGAAGCGCACCCAGGCCAGCTCCGACGTAAAGCTGTCCATCCCCGTCTACCAGCCCGACCGCTTCCAGATCAACGCCCCCTCCGTGCCGGAAACGGTATCCATGGGGGAGGAGACCGAGCTGCTGCTGACTTATGTCAACAAAGGCAAGGATGATCTGGCCAATCTGGAGGCCACGGTGGAGGGCGAAGGGGTGGATACCCCCGCCCGCACCCAGTACCTGGGCAACGTCACCGCAGGCGCTAACGGCAACATTGGCTTTGCTCTTACCCCTAACACCGAGGGAGACGTGAAGGTGGTGCTGAAGATCACCTACGAAAACGCCGACCAGCAGGTCCAGACCCGGGAATTCCCTGTCACCCTCCATGTGACCGCTCCCCCGCCGCCGGAGGATTTCCCCGACGACTTTGATCCCGACATGGACGAAGGCGGGTTCCCCTGGATGACTGTGGGACTGGCCGCCGGAGCGGTGGTGCTGGTCGGCGGCGGAGGACTGCTGATCTGGAAAAAGAAAAAGGGCGGCAAAACCGAAGAAAACAGCTGGGACGACTGGGATGATACCCCGCCTTCCAACGAGGGGGAATAAGCCATGAAGCAAAAAGATATGCTGCGCATCTGCCTGCAAAACCTAATGCGCCGCAAATCCCGTACCTTCCTCACCGTGCTGGGCGTCCTCATCGGCTGCTGTTCCATCGTCATCATGGTCTCTCTGGGCATCGGCATGAAGGAGGCCCAGGACAGGACACTGGCGGAGATGGGTGATCTGACCATCATCACGGTCAACGCCCCCCAGGGCGGCCGGGGCAAGGTCAAGCTGGACGACCCGCTGCTGCGGCGGCTGAAGGCCCTGCCCGGCGTGGAGGCCCTCACCCCCAAGCTGTCCCTGGAGGCGGACTCCATTCGTCTCATCACTGGAACAGGAAAACGCTATATCGCCGATTGGACCACGGTAGTGGGCGTGGATACCGCCGCAATGGAGCAGATGGGTTATCATCTCACTGCCGGCGTCCTGCCTAAGCGGGAGGGCGAGATCCTGACCGGCCAATATCTGGCCTACAGCTTCAAGGACACCCTGCGCCCGGAGGGCCGCAACATGATCGACCGCTGGACCGGCGAATTTGACGACACCGGCAAGCCCGTGGACCCTCCGCCCCCCTATCTGGACCCGCTGAAGCAGCCCATAACCATGGAAATCGAAACTCAGAATGGGAAAATAACCCTGCCCTTTAACCCGGTAGGCGCGGTAAAGGAAGACTACTCCAAAGGCAGTGAAACCTCCGAAGGGATTCTGCTCAATATGCCCGACCTGCTGAAGCTGATGGAAAAGACCCAGGGCCGCAAGGGCAAAAAGCCGGCCTATGACTCCATCATGGTCAAGGTCAAAAGCATCGATCAGGTGGAACCGGTGGAGCGGGAGATCAAGTCCATGGGCTATCCCACCGAATCCATGGAGAGCATCCGCAAGCCCATGGAAAAGGAGGCCCGGCAGAAGCAAATGATGCTGGGCGGTCTGGGCGCCATCTCCCTGTTCGTGGCCGCTCTGGGCATCACCAATACCATGATCATGTCCATCTCGGAGCGTACCCGGGAGATCGGCATTATGAAGTCCCTGGGCTGCTACGTCACCGACATCCGGATCATGTTCCTCTCAGAGGCCGGGGCCATCGGCCTCATCGGCGGACTGATCGGCTGTGTCATCAGTTTTATCGCCTCGGTGGCCATCAATCTGGTCTCACTGGGGCCATCCATGGAAAATCTCCTGCCCGCCATCGTGGGCGGCGAGACCGTGACCCGGGTCTCGGTGATCCCGCCCTGGCTGCTGCTCTTCGCTATCCTGTTCTCCATTCTCATTGGCCTGGGCTCCGGCTATTATCCCGCCAACAAGGCGGTACGCATACCCGCCCTGGAAGCCATCAAGAGTGAATAATAAATAACAGCCTCCCGGCAATGCCGGGAGGCTGTTATTTATTATTTATTTTAAAATTCCGTTGAGGAAGATCCCCGTCAGGGTGTCCACGATCTGTTCATCGGTGTACTGGGGCTGGATGCCCACCACAATCTTGTACTGGATGGCAAAGCCGAACAGAGACCCTACATATGTCTTGGCCGCCAAATAGAGGTCCAGCCCATCCCGCAGCCGGGTCTGATCGGCATACTGCTTGAGCACCGTCTCCAGGCACCGGGCCACATAACCGATGCCGTTTTTATGGTACATATTGCTGATCTCCGGGTGGCGGTTGGAGTCCCGGATAATAGCCCGGGTAAAAGCCGTCCGCTCCGGCGTGTTGAAGATGGACAGATAGTCCAAGCCGATGCGCTTGACGGCGGCCTCCAGGTCAAAGTCTCCCATCTCCGGCTGGATGCTCAGGAAATTGAAATGGAAGGGAGTCTCCTGCATGACTGCGGAATAGAGGGACTCCTTGTCTTTGAAATACTGATACAGCGAAGCCTTGGAATAGCCCGACTCCCGGGCAATCATATCCATAGACACACCGTCGTAGCCATGCTCCCCGAACAGGATCAGCGCCGTCTGAAGGATGGAGGCGCGATTTGCGTTATAAACGTCCTGAAGGGCCTCGTCCTCTGAAATATTCAACTGCTGAAACAGGTCCTTCTTCCCCTGAAAATAGAGGTAAATGGTGGATGGCGATATGCCCGCCCGTTTGGCAATGCTGTTAATGGTGGTCCCTTTATAGCCTTCCTGCTGAAAAATTTCTTTCGCTGTCCGCAGGATCTTTTCTCTGACCTCATGCTCCATGTGCACTTCTCCCTTCCGTCCGGCAGTACACGCCGCCGGACCCGGAATCGTAGAGGCGCTTGCGTGCAGATCACGCTGCCCCGCAGACAGCGTCCAAACCAGATAGTCTTAGTTTATCCCGTTATCCAAATGATGTCAAGCCAATCTGAACCCCTCCCCGCTTCCCTGGGCGTTCCAGTATTCCGCACAAGGTTTTCCTCCCATTTTTGTCTAAAACACATATTCTTCCTTTTTTCGTGCGATAATAACAGAATAACACTTGACAGTATGGTATTGTTATGATACTCTCTAGCCACAGTAATAATTATTCCCGAATGATTCATTTATATTATTACAATGAGAGGGTATGTGGTATGAGACGCATCGACCTGGAAAACCATTTTTATGACCAAAGCCTGATAGACGCGTTGGCCAGCCGGACCATGCCCCCCCGCTATGACGCCAAAACCGACATCATCCACTGGACGGACAACATCACCATGCCTCAGGGCGTCCTGCTGCAGAAGCTGCTGGATGTGGGTGAGAAGCGGCTGGAACTGATGGACCGCCAGGGCATCTCCCAGGCTGTCCTCAGCTGTTCTCCCGGCGCGGAGGAACTGCCCATTGCAGACAGCATCGCCGTCTGCCGGGCCACCAACGACGCCCTGTATCAGCTGACCCGCCGCCATCCCGACCGTTTCCTCGGCAGCGCCATCCTGCCGGTAGGGGATGTGGACGCCGCTCTGGAGGAGCTGGAGCGGTGCGTGAAGGAATACGGTTTTGTCAGCTGGCATACCCACTCCAACTACGGTGATACTTCCGCTGACGATCCCCGCTATCGCCCCCTGTTCCGCAAGGCGGCGGAGCTGGGCGTCTACGTCTACCTCCACCCCCAGCTGCCCAAGGGCCAGCGATACGAGGGCTTCGGCTTCACCTTTGCCGGTCCCGGCTTGGGCTTTACCGTGGATACGGTGACTACCCTGCTGCGGATGGTGGTGTCCGGCCTGTTTGATGAGGTACCTCAGCTCAAGCTGGTGCTGGGCCATCTGGGTGAGGGCCTGCCCTTCCTGATGGAGCGGATCGAGAACCGGATCAAATTTTTGCCCAACCCCGCTCTTCAATGCAAGCAGGATCTGGGGTATTATTTCCGTAATAACATCTGGGTCACCACCAGCGGCAATATGTCCAAGGAGGCCTTCCAGTGCACCAAGGACGTGCTGGGGATGGATCACATCCTCTTCGCCAGCGACTATCCCTACGAGTCCCTGGAAGATATGATGGCTTTCCTGGGTCAGCTTCCCCTAAGCCAGGAAGAGACGGAACAGCTCTATTTCCGCAACGCCCAGCAGGCGTTGGGTATCCCTCAGATCTGATCGGGAGGTAACGATGATGAAAGCGCGTAAAACGACGGCAACAAGTCCTCTGTGGTCAACTTCGGCCTTCACGGCTGGGTCACCATTTTCTACTGCCTGTTCATGTTCTGGCTGTACGCCGGTATGGTCAACAGCGGCTCCAATGTCACCGCCCCCGCCATCGCGGAAAAGTTCGGCATCCTCAGCGGCACCGTGCTCACCATGAACACCGTGGCCGGTGTGGTGGGCGTCATCTTCTTTATCATCGTGGGCCAGGTCAACCGGGCCATCGGCGCCCGCGTCACCTCCGGTGTGTGTATGATCCTGGCCGGTATCGCCTACTGGGGCGTGGGCAACGCCGTCAATCTGGCCATGTACACCATCTGTATGTGTGTGGTGGTGGGCGGCGTCATGTCCGCGGGCTACATCTCCGGCGGCGACCTGGTGACCCAGTGGTTTCCCAAGAAAAAGGGCATCGTCATGGGTTACACCACCATGGGCCATAACCTGGCCTCCGTGGCTTTCGTTCCCCTGATTACCTATCTGGTGGGCACCATGGGCATCGGCAACGGCGTGCTGCCCATCTCCGTCTGCTGCATTGTACTGGGCGTGCTGGGTCTGCTCATCGTGCGCAACACACCTCAGGAGCGGGGCCTCAATCCCGACAACGTGTCCGACGAGGTCTATCAGAACGAGTATTATCACGGTCCCCAGGACAACACCGGCGGCTGGACCACCAAGAAGCTGCTGTGCTGCAAGGAGACCTGGCTGGTGGCCATCACCACCGGTATGTTCCAGATCTGCTCCCTGGGCGTGGTGTCCCAGATGGTGCTGCGCAACATGGAGCTGGGCTTCACCCGTGAGCAGGCCACCTTTACCCTCTCCCTGGTAGCCTGCATCGGCCTGGTGGGTTCCTTCTTCGTAGGCTATATGGACGAGCGTCTGGGTACCAAAAAGTCCATGGTGTTCTTCGGCATCTGGTACGCCCTCTCCCTGCTGGCCAACGCCACCGAGAACACCATCCTGGTCTACGTCTCCATCTTCATGATCGGTATGTCCATCGGCGGCTCCGCCAACTTCACCACCTCTCTGGTTACCTCCGTCTACGGCCGCCAGGGCTTCAGCAAGGTCAACTCCGTGATCTTCCCCATCCAGGGCGCTGTCTCCGCCCTCTCCTTCGTGGTCAATGGCGTGGTGTCCAACATCACCGGCGGCAACCTGCGCTATACCTATATCATCTTCGCCGGTGTGTCCATCGTCTCCTCTCTCATTGTGCTGGTCATCGACGAGCACCGCTTCAACCGGGACTGGCAGCAGGGCCAGAGCTCTGCCCGTTCCTGATCCCTCCTACTCCCCTCATCTTGTCCGTACAGACGGACCATTCCCTCAAAAAGGCCCGCCGCAGGCTGTTGCACCTGCGGCGGGCCGCTTTTTGTCTTATGGGTTGAAAGATAATTCCGCACTCAGCCGGAGATGGAGTTCTTCCCGGTTATCTGGGGTGATGAGGCATAGCCGTGCCCCCGGCAGGGAGCGCACTCGGTTTAGGAAGGGCGTTTTCGCCGGCTTGACGGCGGCCAGGACCAGACTGCTGCGGCACATCAACTCCACCACCGCCTGCTGGAAGCGGGGGGCCTCCTCTTCCAGTACCCCCAGCTCGTCCAGCACCGTTACGCCCCCCGTCGGGATGGCCTCCAGCCACACCGCCGCCCGCTGGAAGGCCTCCGGAAAGGCACGCCGGGGCTGTCCCGGCAGCCGCCGCCCCACCCGGTTCTCATCTCCGTACCGGGGCGGCTGTCCCATTGGGTGGATGTAGATGGAAAAGCCCTCCCCCTCCGCCTCCTTGCGGGTCCAGAAGCCCCGGGCCTCCGGGAGCCGCTCGCCCAACAGGCGGCGGATCAGGGTGGTCTTGCCCACGCCGATCTCACCCTGAATCAGCAGGATCATTCCGCCCCACCTCCATAATATTTGGCGGTGTGGTAGGCAAACAGCCCCTGGAGCATGGAGGTGATGTTGCCGGTGGACACCGAGGCCCCGGTGACCGCGTCGGCATCCACCCCGGCGATCTGCGTACCGTAGCCCTCCCAGGCGTCCAGATCCGCCTTGGTGGCCTTGACCAGCATCTGGACAAAATGCTCATCCATATACTCCTCGGTATACTCGGCAATGTAGTAATTGGGGTTGCTGTCCCCCCATAAACCCTGGTTGTTGCCAAAGCTGATGGCTCGGATGGCGGCCTCCTCCGGGTCGTCCTTGTTGTTGAGCAGCTCCACATAGGCCACCGACATATAGTTGACGATGGAATCCCGGCAGGTGCAGGAGGGGAAGGCCACCTGATAGCTGGTAAAGGTGGAATTGCTCTGCTCAAAGAGGATCACCGCCGTCTCCTGACTGTCCGCCCCGCCGGATGCATAGTGGGTAAAGGTGAAGGTGGGAAACTTCTCCTCCGTCCGGACGTTTTCTCCGCCTCCGCAGCCGGACAGCAGAAGCAGCAGGACCAGCACTGCCGCCGCCCCCCGCCTCATGTTCCGTCCTCCAGGGGATGGAGCCGGTCAAAGTCCAGGTAGGCGTAGTCCGCCCGCCAGGTGGCGTAGATCTTCTCTCCATTGGCGTCCTCGGGGTAGATCACCAGCTCCTGGGCGTGGTCGCCGGTATAGGTCCAGTTGGCCCCCACGTTGTACAGCAGCTCCGGGTCCCAGCCCAGGTAGATCAGCAGCTCCTTCATCATGCCCGCGTAGCCTCCGCCGCCGCACATGAGGAAGATGGCCTGATCCTTGGGGAACAGCTCCTCCAGGATCAGCTCCGACTCCTCATACAAGGGCCTGGCCTGGGCCACGGTGCCGTCCTCCGCCCAGGTCACCTCATAGAGGCACTCCCCCTCATAGCCGCCGGACACCGGCAGGGTCTGGAGGGTGGCCAGGTAGGGATAGGGCACAATGCGGAAGCCCTCGATGGTGCGGGTCAGGTCGGCTTCTCCGCCTATCTCGCCGTAGTTGGCCGGATCGAAGAGCAGCCGCACGTCCCGGTAGGCCACGTCCTCCCGGCCCAGATACTGGTCGATGGTCTCCATATTGATGTTGCTGTCCACCCCGAATGGGCTGTCCCCCATGGGCTCCGGGGGCGGCAGGCTGGCCTGCCCATCTCCGGCGCAGCCGGACAGGCACAGGCACAGGGCCAGCGCCGCCCCACACACACGCTTGCTTCTCATTTCCACATCCTCCTTTGACCGGCCAGGGCCGGGGGCAGACTCCGCCCCCGGCCCTGTTGGTCCCAGATCACTGGGCCACGATCTCCACCACCAGCTTGCAGTAGGCTTTGGAGGAGGTCTCCAGGCAGGGAGCCACCCAGACGGTGCCCTCCTCGCCGGTCTCCTTGTCCTTCTCAATGGCCAGCAGGGTGTACTCGCTGTCGGCGCTCTCCAGATCCAGCTCGGTCTCGTAGCCGTCATTGGCCACCGCCTTCACGCTGGTGTAGCCCTCCGCGCCGCAGGCGGCCAGCACATCACTGAGCCGATAGCCGGTGTAGGTAGAGGTGGAAGTCTCCCCGGCGCTGTTGGTAACGGTGGCATCAATCTTATAGATGCTCAACCCCGCCAGGGTGTCGTTGGTCACCTCCGTGCCGTTCACCAGGAAGGAATAGGGCGCAAACTCCACCTTGTCGGTGCGGTCCTGGATCTCGGGCACGCCGCCTGTCTCGCCGCCGGATTCCCCGCTCTGGGCGGGCTGCTGGGTCTCGCCGCCGTCCACGGCAATGGCCACCATGCCCTTCAGATAGTCGCCGGTGGTGCCGGAGGAGCAAGGGGCAAACCAGGGGGAGCTCTTGAACTGCTCTCCGTCCTTGGAGATGGCCACCAATGTGGTAGGTGCGGCGGCGGTGGCCTGATCCACCTCCACCTCGTAGCCGTCGTCGGCAGCGGCGGTGACGGTGGTGTAGCTCTCCACACCGGCGGCGGCCAGCACGTCAGACAGGGCAAAGCCCACATAGACGCAGGTGGATTCGGTCCCGGCGCTGTTCACCGAGGTGGCCTGGACCTGATACACCGGATACTCCGCCATGGTCTCGTTGGTGATGTCGGTGCCGCCCACGTTGATGGTGAAGGAAGGAATGGTAACTCCCTTCACTTCCTCCGCCGTGGGTTCCCCGCCGGTCTGGGGGCTCTCCACCACCGGCGTAGTGCCGGCGGGAGTCTGGGTATCGGGCGTTCCGGTCTCCCCGCCGCAGGCGCACAGCACCAGCAGCATGGCGAGGGACAGCAGCAATGCGGTCATTCGTTTCATTTCCATCTCTCCTTTTCTATTCTCATCCCAATTGGAACGAGTACCTGTTAAAGGGGTGGGTAGAGGCACACCCGCCGGCCCAGCTCCTGGCTGTAGCGCACCAGCAGCTGGGTGTCATAAATTTGCCGCAGCAGCTCCTCAGTGAGCAGCTCCTCCGCCGGTCCGGAGCGCAGACAGCCCTGGCGGTCCAGCACTGCCGCCGTCCCTCCCAGCAGGATGGCATGGTCCGGATTGTGGGTGGTGACCACCGTGGCGTAGCCCTCCTCCGACAGACGGCGGACCATTCGCAGCACCCGCAGCTGGTTGCCGAAGTCCAGGTGGGCGGTGGGCTCGTCAAAGAGCACCACCTTGGGGTGGCGGACGATGGCCCGGGCCACGGTGGCCTGCTGCCGCTCGCCGCCGCTGATGCCGGTGTAGGGCCGGTGGGCCAGATGGGATAAGCCCATGGCCTCCAGTGCCTTTTCCGCCTCCCGCCGGTCCTCCGGCCCCGGCCGGGCCAGGGGTGAAAGGAGGGCCGCCCGGCCCATGAGTACAAACTCCAGCACGGAGTAGTCAAAGACCGGGGTGTGGTTCTGGGGCACATAGCCCGCCAGCCTGGCGATCTCCCGCTCGCTCATGGCGGTGATGTCCCGCCCGCACAGGCGGACAGCTCCTGCCTGGGTGGGCAGCAGGCCCATCATGCAGTTGAGGAGGGTGCTCTTGCCCGCGCCGTTGGGGCCCAGCACCGTTAAAATCTCCCCCTCCTTCAAGGTGAGACATACCTGCTCCAGTACCGGGGGACCGCCGGGGTAGGAAAAATTCAGATCATGGATTTCATAGAGCATGGCCCGCCCTCCTTTGCCGCCACAGCAGCCAGCCGTAGAAGGGGGCCCCCACCAGTCCGGTGAGGATACTCACCGGCATCTCCTCCGCCCCGATGGTGCGGGTGAGGGTGTCCACCACCAGCAGGAACAGGCCGCCCAGCAGGGCGGACACCGGCAGCAGCCTGGTGTGGCCCGGCTCCGCCAGCATCCGGCCCAGGTGTGGAATGGTAAGGCCCACCCAGCTGATGGTACCTGCCAAGCACACCGATGAGGCAGTGAGAAGGGTGGCGCACAGGATCACCGTACCCCGCACCGCGCTCACAGGCAGGCCCAGAGCCCGGGCTTCAGTCTCTCCCATGGACAGCACGTCAATACGCCAGCCCATGAGGATGAGCACCACCGCCGGGACAAGCAGGAAGGGCAGGGCGGGCAGCAGGTCCTCCAGGGCCAGGTAGTTGAAGCCGCCCATGGCCCAGTAGGTGATGGCGGCCAGCTGGGTCTCCGGGTCGGCGGTGTATTTGAGAAAGCCCAGCAGGGAGGACATGGCCGACCCCACGATGATGCCCGAGAGCACCAGCATCAGGTTGGCCCGGCTGCGCAGCAGCATGGGCAGGGTCACCGTCAGCCCCACCGCCAGCAGGCCGCCGGCAAAGGCGAAGAGCTGGACCCACCCGCTGGTGAGGGAGAGGAGGATGGCCGCCGCCGCCCCCACGCAGGCGCCCCCCGACACTCCCAGAAAGTCCGGGGAGATCAGCGGGTTTTGAAACACGCCCTGATAGGCCGCGCCGGAGACCGACAGGGCTCCTCCCACCAGAATGCTGGCCAGGATGCGGGGAACCCGCAGGCCCAGCACCACATTGGAGGTCATCTGGTCGGCGGACCCGCCGCCGGTCAGGGCCCCCCACAATACACTCAGGCTTTCCCAGGGAGTCACCGGATACTTTCCCACACACACCGCCAGCACCGCCCCCACCGGCAGCAGCACCGCCAGCAGAGGGATGAGCCATGGATTTCTTTTCCGTCCCCTCATGTCAGCGTATACCCCAGGTAGTCCGCATCAAAGGTGCGGCCGAAGAGGAAGGTATAGTAGTCCTCAATCTCCGCCTCCAGTTCCTGGGTGGAGAAGGCATCCGGATACATGGTATGGAGCATCCAGAAGGTACCCAGCACACTGGCCACCCCCGGCATATCCCAGGTGTCGATGCGGGCGGGAATATGGTACACCCGCCCGGCCTCCACCGCCGCCAGGGCGCTCCAGGCCGGATCGGTAAGCAGCTCCTCCGGCGTATAGTCCAGAGCCGCCGAGCTGGTACAGAAGAGGTACTGGGGGTTCCAGGAGAACACCGTCTCCACCCCCACGTTCATCCAGTTGCTGTCGTTGGTCACCTGGGCGGAGACACTGATGCCCCCCGCCTTTTCGATCATCCAGGACTGAAGCATATCTCCCCCGGCAATACGGCCCGGCTCGCTGCCCATCACTAGCGCGGTGACCCGCTCCTCCTGGGGGATGCCTGCCACGATCTCGTCGATGGTCTCAAATTTGCCCTCCATCCAGGCGATGACCTCCTCCGCCCGGTCCTCCCGGCCAAAGTAGGTCCCCAGCAGCCGGAGGGTCTGGTAGATGCCCTCCAGGTCCTCCCCGGAGATGCACACCACATCGATGCCCAGTCGCTCCACCGCCTCCACCGTCTCACTGTCGTTGGCCCGGTGGACCAGCACGGTGGCGCCGCTGGCCGCCAGAGCCTCCAGGTCCACCACGCCCCGGCCCACCGTGCCCGCCTCGTCCAGAGCGGGTACCGCGTCGGTCCAGAAGGAGGACTTGGCATTGATCGCCACCACCTGCTCCGACAGGCCCAGGGCCACCAGGAAGGGCACCGCCGTGCCGTACACCGAGGCAATCTTCTCCTCCGCCGGGTCCTCCGGCAGGGCCAGGGTCCGGCCCGCCCCGTCGGTAACGGTCTCCCCATTGGGAGCGGGAGACTCCTGGGATTGGCCGCCGCAGGCACACAGATTCAGAGTCAGCAGGACGGCCAGCAGCAGGGCGCAGAGTGATTTTCCGTTATGCTTGATCATATCCGCTCCCTCCTTACCCGATGGGGCCGCTGCCCGGCACCGTCACCACCAGCTTGTTGAAATACTTCACCGACGCCCCCTGCACCGTCTCGGCAATGATGCGCAGGGGCCCGCTGCTGTTGCCCGCGGTGCCGGTATAGCCCTCGTGGCTCTCCTCGTCCACCAGGGGGGCGCCGTTGATGGCGTAGGCAATGATGATTTTCTTCCGCTGGCCCTCCGGGTCCAGCACCCCCTGCTCCAGTCCGTCCATGGCAAAGACGCTGAGCAGGTCGTTTTTATAGCCGTCGGAGGCATAGGCCGTCACCGACACCGGCTGATCAATGCCGGGCACATTCCCCGCCTCCTGGAGCACCAGCCCCCACAGGTCGATACCCTCGCAGGTGCCCAGCTCCAGCACGGCGTAGTCGTCCCGGACGATAAGGCTGTCCATGGCCTCCAGCTGTTCCACTGTATAGTCCCGGGTCCACTCGTGGTCGTCGTTGCGGATGGTGAGAGTCATGGTGTCGTCCAAAAACTCGCTGTACACATCGCTCATGGCGTGGCTCCAGGTATCCACCTGGTTGGCCGACACCTGGATGGACACCACATTCTCCACCCACAGTTCCCCGTTTTCCGCGTCCTCCCCGTCCATGGGCACCACCAGTTTCAGGGGACCGCCGGTCTCCTCCGTCAGAGGGGCTCCCCCCTGTCCGTCCACCGGACCGGTACCATAGGCCAGCAGAGCGCACACCGGCTGCTTCTCCGGAGCGGCGTAGTTGGTGTAATTGACGCCCTTCAGCAGGGACAGGGGTAGGGTGACGCTGGTGCCGTCAGCAGAGGTTACCGTCACCTCCCCGGCGTTGTTGCACAGTCCCGCCTCGGTGAGCAGCTGATACACGGGGATGCCCCGGTACCGCTGCTGGGTCAGGCCGTCCTGATCCAACAGACTGAAATCCATGGTCTTGGCCTGGGTCTGGCGACTCTCCAGCTCCGCCACGGTGAGGGTCAGCTCCTGGGTCAGGCCGGGGCCGGACAGGGTCACGGTCCGGTCCGCCAGAGCGGCGGCCTCCCCCTCCAGATGAGCGTATGGGTCCGGCTCCAGCTCCACCCGAATGGAGGTAACCCCGCAGATCTGCCGTGCCTCCTCCTCTCCCTGGGCGGGCAGGAGCACCGTCAGCGGGCCGCCCTGGTTGTCCACCCAGTAGGTGGCCGGGTCCTGGCTGTCCGTGGGATACAGGGGCAGGCTCTCGGTGTAGCCCCCGTCCCCCGCCGCCCCCACTAGGGGCGCGCCGTTCTTGGCAAAGGCCAGCATGGGCAGCAGACCGCTCTTGCCGGTGGCGCTGTTATAGCCGGGCAGGAACAGGTCCTCCAGAGACACGGTGACCTCCTCCCCGCCGCCGGAGAAGGTAACTGTTCCCACCGTTCCAGGCAGACCGGCGTAGTCCATCAGCAGGTATTCCAAGCTCACGCCCTCATAAACATCGGACTGGTCGTGCTGGTCAGGCCGCTGATAGCGGTCCTTTACCGACGCGGAAGCCCGGTCCGCCCCCTCGCCGTAGACCAGGTTTTCCACCTGGCCCACCGTCAGGGTGCGCTCCAGCAGCTGCTTGCCTGCCTCGTCCACCACCTCCAGCCGGACGGATTCCTCCGCCAGGGCACGGCAGTCCGGGTCGTCTGCGTACAGGTGGGTCTGATAGAGTACGTCCTCTCCCACGATGACCTGGCTCACATATTGCACCTGGTTGGAGCCGTTGGCATGGTTGTACTGGGTCTTCCCGAACACCACCCGCATGGGGCCGCCGCTGTTGGCCAGGCCGGACAGGTAGCCCTCGTCCCCCCGGTCCACGGTGTAGGGGTAGCGGTTGACGCCGTAGGCCAGCAGCACCGGGTAGCCGGTATCCACCAAATCGGCATTGGTGGGCACATAGCTGCCGTCCCCGGGGTCGGCAGCGTTTTTGTTGTAGAAGCCGAAGGCGTCCGGGTAGGACAGGGCCTCCACCGAGAAGGACTCGGGGGACAGACGGCCGTCGGCAGCCTGGAAGGTAACGATGGTGGTGCGGGACTCCGCCCGCCCCAGCTCCTCGGCACTGTCCATGCCCAGGTAGCACAGCAGCCGGTACAGGTCCAGCCCCTCATACTCGTTCACATACCAGTAGGCGCTGTTGGCCAGGCTGTAGCTATCCCGCCAGCCCAGTCCGCCCTCCTGGGGCTGCCCATTCTCATCGTAGCGCACCAGGGTCTCCAGCTGGGACACCGTCAGGTCCAGCTCCGCCCCCAGGGCGTCGCCCCGGAAGGTGAGGATGTACTCTCCGTAGTCGGCGCTGCCGTAGGGGCCGCCGTCGTGCTTGTAGCCCGGCTCCTCCCCCTCCCGGACATAGAGGTAGGCCACGTTGGAGAAGGTCTTATAGTCCCCCTCCGCCTCCCACCGATCCAGATCGTACACCAGCCGGAGGCAGCCGTCCTCGTTGTCCAGCTCCTCCACATAGCCCAGGGAGTGCTCCCCCTCCGCCTTGGCGTCAAAGACAAAGGGGGCAGCCAGGGAACCGTCGGTCTTGCCCACCCCGTAGGCCAGCAGGATGGGACGGCCCTCCTGGCTGGCCTGGGCCACCTGGTCCAGCGGAATGACGGCCAGGGTGTTGCGGTTGCAGTCCTTCAGTTCCACATGGGTGGCGGTATCGGTGAGGAAAATGCCGCTGTCCCCGCCCGTCATCTCATAGAGCACAGTATACAGGTCCACGCCCTCGTAGATCCGCACGCCGCTGCTGTCCTCGTAGGCCCCCCGGAAAAGGCCCTCCGTCCGGTTCTCCAGTTCCCGGATGGACAGAGGCGTGGAGGACACCACCCCCGGTCCCTCCACCGTCAAAGTGGCGCCGGTGATTGCGTCTATATTGTAGGGCAGTTTCTCATCCTCGGTGACGCCGCCGTTGGTGATATGTTTGTACTCCGAGGTGGAAAAGTCAATGGTACTATTGTCAATGTCGGGCAGTTCCTCCCGGCAGCCAGACAGCATTACCGCTGCCAGCAGCAGCATCCCCACCAGCCAGATCCGCTTCATACCAAACCCTCCCCCAACGAAAAAGGGCCTTTGTCACTGCGCAATTCCACAGCGGTCTTCCGCTGCATCTGCATCTCGACAAAGGTCCCATCCATATACCAGTCTCCTTTGCAAAACGAAAGGTCCCGGAAATTAAACTCATTGTATCATTTCATTTTTTGTTTGTCAATGTTACCCTCTCCTCCCGTTTTCGGGAAGTCCCACGTGCACCGCCCCATTCTTTCCTCAACAGATGGGTACGGTTTCATCCACATTCCCGGAGACCTCCAAAGGCAATTTGACCGCTTTCACAGAAAAAATAAAAAAATAAGACACATGACCTTTTCTTTTGTAGGAATGTAACGATATAATACAACCAAGGAGGTGCAGTCTTGTGGATATTTTTAAGGAGCTCCCTCCACAGAAACGAAGCTACATGGAGTTTCTGTTCCGGAACTGTACCGAAGAAGTCAAATACTACATGACCCTGATCGATATAGAGGCAGACCGGACCTTTATTAAGGCCGGCACAGAGTGTACTCATATCTTTGTGATCCTCTCCGGCAAGGTGACCGGCGTGGAGTGGCCCATGCACGAGCGGCCCTATTCCTTCAAGGATTTCGGGCCGGGGGACTTCTTTGGCGAAATCGAGTGTTTCGCCGGACTGCCTCAGTACCGCATCAGCATTGTGGCATCCACCAAATGCCGGGTGCTCTCCATTCCGGCAGACGCCTATATGGACTGGATGCGGATGGACGTGGACGCCCTCTTTCTGCGGACCCAGGAGAATATGCGCCGTCTCATCACCCAGACCGCCGAGGCCCGGAAGTATCTCTTTATGGAGGGCAAGGATCGGCTGATGGTCCATCTGATCCGCAAATTCGAGCAGCGTATCCCTACACCCCAGCAACTGGAGCTGAAGCAGACCAGGGCTCAGATCTCGGACGAGATTGGCTTTTCCGTCAAGACCCTGGACCGCAGCATTCAAAAGTTGGAAGAGCTTGGCCTGATCCGGGTCCAGCGAGGCAAAATCATCATCACCGAGGACGGTTACCGACGCATGAAATCCCACATCGAGCATCACGTCAACGGCTGAATCCAGGCCCAGACAATCAACTGACAGACAGGAGGAACGCGCCATGTATGTAGGAAAGAAAGCCACCCGTGTGGACGCCTATGACAAGGTCATCGGGCGCACCAAATATACCGACGATCTGTGCGACAAGGGCGCCTATGTGGCCCAGGTCCTGCACGCCACCATCGCAAACGGCCGGGTGAAGTCCATCGACACTTCCGCGGCGGAAGCCATCCCCGGCGTGGTCAAGGTCTTTACCTGCTTTGACCTGAAGGAGAATCACTACTTCCCCACTGCCGGACACCCCTGGTCCACCGACGAGAGCCACCAGGATGTGGCCGACCGGCTGGTACTGACCGAGCGGGTCCGCTTCTACGGCGACGACATCGCCGCGGTGGTGGCGGAGGACGAGGTGTCCGCCGCCCAGGCACTCCGGGCCATCAAAGTGGAGTATGAGGAGTACCCCTTCGTACTGGACGTTCTGGACGCCATGAAAGATGGCGCCCCCCAGCTCCACGAAGCCTACCCCAACAACATCCTCAAGCACACCACCATCCGCAAGGGCAACTACGAGGAGGCCATCAAGGAACCCGGCCTCATCAAGGTGGAGGGCTGGTACGAGACCCCCACCGTCCAGCACTGCCACATTGAAAATTTCATCTGCTACGCGGAGATGAACGGCGACCGGATCAAGATCGTCACCTCCACTCAGATCCCCCACATCGTCCGCCGGGTGGTGGGCCAGGCTCTGGGCATCGAGTGGGGCAAGATCCAGGTTATCAAGCCCTACATCGGCGGCGGCTTCGGCAACAAGCAGGATGTGCTCTACGAACCCCTGTGCGCCTGGCTGTGTATGCAGCTGGGCGGCCACCTGGTGAAGCTGGATGTGCCCCGTGAGGACACCTTCGTCTCCACCCGGGTGCGCCACGCCATCCGCAGCCACATCATCTCCTGGGTGCGGCCCGACGGCACCTACGCCGCCCGCAAGCTGGAGGCCTTCTCCGATCAGGGTGCCTACGCCTCCCACGGCCACAGCATCTGCGCCAAGGGCGCCGGCGCCTTCCCCCAGCTCTACCCCTGCGACAACGTGGAGGTGGACGCCTACACCGTCTTTACCAACAAATCGGTGGCCGGCGCCATGCGGGGCTACGGCATTCCCCAGGCCATGTGGGCCGCCGAGTGCCACACTGAGGAGGTTGCCGCCAAGCTGGGTATGGACCCCATCGCCTTCCGGCGGAAGAACCTGATGCCGGTGGGCTATACCGATCCTTTCTCCAAAAACGAGCTGTACGCCGACACCTTCAATCAGTGTATGGACAAGGGCATGGAGGTCACCGACTATCTGCGGAAATATGAGGCCTATCAGAACCAGACCGGCGACATCCGCCGGGGCATCGGCATGGCAGTGTTCTGGTACAACACCGCTGTGTGGCCCATCTCTCTGGAGACCTCCTCCTGCCGGATGGTTCTCAACCAGGACGGCTCCCTCCAGGTCCAGGTGGGCGAAACTGAGATCGGCCAGGGTGCCGATACCGCCTTCTCACAGATGACCGCCGACGTGGTGGGCGTTCCCCTGGAAAAGGTCCATGTGGTCTCCTGCCAGGATACCGACGTCACCCCCTTCGGCACCGGCGCTTACGCCTCCCGCCAGACCTATACCGCCGGCTTTGCCATCCGGCAGACCGGCTCTCTTCTGAAAGAGCGTATCCTCAATTATGCCCATGAGCTGACCCGGATGCCTCCCTACAACCTGGACATCATCGACGGCAATATCGTCCGCGTCACCGACGGCCGGGTGCTGATGACCCTGGGCGACCTGGCCACCGAGGCCCTGTACAGCCTGACCCACAGCCAGCACCTCACCGCTGAGAGCACCGCCCAGATCAAATCCAACGCCTACTCCTTCGGCTGTACCTTCGCCGAGGTGGAGGTGGATATCCCCATGTGCAAGGTGAAGCTGCTGGATCTGGTCAACGTCCACGACGCGGGCACCATCATCAACCCCGCCCTGGCGGAGGCCCAGGTCCACGGCGGCATGAGCATGGGCATCGGCTTCGGCCTGTCGGAGAAGCTGCTTTTCGATCCCAAGAGCGGCAAGGCTCTGAATAACAACCTGCTGGACTACAAGCTGTCCACCTTTATGGATCACCCCCGGCTGCGGGCCTTCTTCGTGGAGAATCCCGAGCCCACCAGCGCCTTCGGCACCAAGGCCCTGGGCGAACCGCCCACCTGCTCGGTGGCTCCCGCCATCCGCAACGCCGTCTATCAGGCCACCGGCGTCTTTGTGAACGAGGCGCCCGTCAATCCCCATATCCTCTTCCGCCGTTTCAAGGAAGAGGGACTGATTTGAAAGGAGGCTCCCGGCCATGTATGATATCAAAGCCCTTTACGAGGCAGAGAGCGTAGTTCATGCCGTCCAGCTGCTGCTGGAACACCCCGAGGCTCAGATCATTGCCGGCGGCAGTGACGTGCTGGTCCAGATCCGGGAGGGCAAGCGGGCCGGCAAGGAGCTGGTCAGCATCTATGGTCTGGACGAACTGCGGGGGGTGTCCTTTGAGGAGGACGGCGCCATCCGCATCGGCTCCCTCACCAGCTTCTCCCACATCACCAAGGACCCCATCATCCAGGCCCACATCAATGTGCTGGGTCAGGCGGTGGACCAGGTGGGCGGCCCCCAGATCCGCAACATCGGCACCATCGGCGGCAACACCTGTAACGGCGTCACCTCCGCCGACTCGGCCTCCACCCTGTTCGCCTGGGACGCCATCATCGAGATCACCGGACCGGAGGGCGTGCGGCGCATCCCCATCCAGGACTTCTACATCAAGGCCGGTCAGGTAGACCTGCGCCCCGGCGAACTCCAGACCGCCATTGTCATCCCCAAGGCCGCCTATGAGGGCTACGAGGGCCATTACATCAAGTACGCCATGCGCAACGCCATGGACATTGCCACTACCGGCTGCTCGGTGAATGTGAAGCTGTCGGCGGACAAGAGCACCATGGAGGACGTCCGTATCGCCTACGGCGTGGCGGGACCGGTTCCCATGCGGGCTGTCACCGCTGAGGCATATGCCAAAGGCAAGCCCACCACCAAGGCAGAGATCAAGGCCTTTGCCCAAACCGTGCTGGAGGACATCAATCCCCGTGACAGCTGGCGAGCCGCCAAGGACTTCCGCCAGCACATTGCCGTGGCACTGGCCGAGCGGGCCCTGACCGAATCCATTCGTCTGGCAGGAGGTGTGATCCATGAGTAATCAGTATAAACTGGTCCGCTGCACCATCAACGGCAAGCAGGTGGAGAAGATGATCGACGTGCGGGCCTCCCTCACCGATATGCTGCGGGACGACTACCGGCTCACCAGCGTCAAAAAGGGCTGCGAGGTTGGCGAGTGCGGCGCCTGCAATGTGCTGGTCAATGGGGAGTGCTTCAACTCCTGCATCTATCTGGCGGTGTGGGCCGACGGCAAGGAGATCCTCACCCTGGAGGGGCTGGCCGGTCCCAACGGTGAGATCTCCGACATCCAGCAGGCCTTCATCGACGAGGCTGCCGTCCAGTGCGGGTTCTGCACCCCCGGCTTCATCATGAGCGCCGCCGAGATCCTGGAGTCCGGCAGGGAGTACTCCGATGATGAGATCCGCAAGCTCATGTCTGGCCACCTGTGCCGGTGCACCGGATATGAGAACATTTTCCGGGCGGTGAAAAAGACCATGCTTCGCCGCCTGGGCAAAAATGCCGAGGCCGACGCCGTGTAATCCTATTGTCCCAAAGCCAGGTATCCCCTGATTCCTATGTTGCGCCCCTTCGGTCCTGTTGATTTGCCATAACGTTTCTGAAACAGTTCGGCCTCAGACCGAAGGGGTTTTTTACACCCTTTTGTGCAAAAAAATATGTATTTGAAATAATTATTTTTTATTTTGCAAGTGAGGTGTCAAGGATGGAAAACAAGGAAGCACAAGTCAAAACCGTCAGTGAAGACAACATCTACCGACTGAACGGGCGGGTCCCCCTGTCCAAGGCCATCCCCTTTGGCCTGCAGCACGTTCTGGCCATGTTTGTAGCCAACCTGGCGCCGGTGCTCATCGTGTGCAGCGCCGCCGTCGTGCGGGGAACGGATTCCCATCTCACTCCCGCGGAGATCACCCAACTGCTCCAGTGCGCTATGTTCGCCGCCGGCATCGGCACCTGTTTACAGCTCTATCCCATCTGGAAGATCGGCTCCAAGCTGCCCATCGTCATGGGTGTCAGCTTCACCTTCCTGGGCAGCCTGCTCATGATCTGCACCAATCCCGCTCTGGGCTATGAAGGTATGGTGGGTGCCGTCATCTTAGGCGGTATCTTCGAGGGCCTGGTAGGTTTGAGCGCAAAGTATTGGAAGCGCTTCCTCACCCCCGTGGTGTCTGCCTGCGTGGTCATCGCCATCGGTCTGTCTCTGTTGTCGGTGGGCATGGACTCCTGGGGCGGCGGCAATGGCGTGGCCGACTTTGGCGCCTGGTACCATCTGGCTATCGGTACCTTTACCCTAGTGGTGTGTCTGGTGTCCCGCTACTGCCTGAAGGGCGTCTATAAGAACCTGAACATCCTGGTGGGTCTGATCGTGGGCTATCTGGCCTCCGCTATTCTGACTGTGACGGGAGTGGCCCCTATGGTGGACTTCTCCGGCATCCAGAAGACCATCGGCGAAGTGGGCTTCTTCAGCCTGCCCAAGCTGGTGTTCTTCACCAGCCATACCCCTGTTTTTGACATCGGCGCTTTCTTTACCATCGCCATTGTGTTCCTGGTCTCCGCTGCGGAGACCACCGGCGCCACCGCTGCCGTGGCCCAGGGAGCGCTGGGACGTGACCTGAAGATTGAGGAGCTCCAGGGCTCCCTGGCGGTAGACGGCTTCTCCAGCTCCATCTCCGGCTGCTTTGGCTGTCTGCCCCTCACCTCCTTCAGTCAGAACGTAGGCCTGGTGACCATGACCGGCGTGATCAACCGCTTTACCATCCTGATGGGCGCCCTCATTCTGATTCTGGCCTCCCTCTTCCCCCCGCTGGGCGCCTTCTTCAATTCCCTGCCCCAGTCGGTACTGGGCGGCTGCACCGTCATGATGTTCGGCTCCATCATGTATGAGGGCATCAAGATGCTCAAGGAGTGCGTGTTCAACGACCGCACCATGATCATCGTCTCCCTCTCCTTCTGCATCGGCATTGGCCTGACCCAGACCTCCGGCAACTTCTTTGCCGCCTTCCCCTCCGCCGTGGGCGACATCTTCAACGGCAACGCCGTGGCCGGCGTGTTCGTGGTCTCCCTGCTGCTCAGTCTCATTCTGCCAAAGGATAAGACAGAAGAGGTATCCGCAAAAAAATAATCGTCTTCATACAAACGGGGACCGCACACTAGTGTGCGGTCCCCGTTTGTGCAAAAGCAAATATTGATTGATTCCACCCCAGCCCATTGTAAAATGTAGCCGCAGAGGTTACGTCAATACATAATTATACTGGGTAAAGGTATTGGCGCAGATAATGATGGTGCATAGCATACCGTTTAAAAGTCCGCCTACCCAAATACTCCCCGTCCGCAAATAGATCCTACGGCCAATGATATTGGTAATAATCAGCATAGGAATAATGGGGAACAGGAGAATATATCCCAGAGAAGCGCTGACTGCAAACATAACGCTGGAATCCTCAAACATCCATACAGCCTGCTGCCCTGTAGCAACCATACTGTAATACTGAAGTGCGACGATTACAATCAGACCCAGAACATTAAACAGGCACGTCAATGTCATGGATTTCCACTCCGCCATCCCCTTAAATCGGTTATTTGCATTACAAAGCGCATTCACCAGATAGAAGAACACAAAGAATGGTAAATAACGAACAATTGTTCCTATCTTGGCAAATTCAAAGGGCATAACAGCCATAACCCAGATTCTGAAATCTGTTCCCCAGATCATGTAATGCAGGTTTACAATCAGGTAGAGGCAGGCAATTACCGTCAGCGCAAGCAGAGCAGCCTTAAAGAATTCTCTTACGCTAGACAGGTCCGCTGGTGCAAAGGGAGCCTCCCAATAATTCTCGTTTTTTCGATTGAGCAGCGCCCGGACACCCCAGAAAACAAGCAGGAGTACAAGACCTACCACGCCGCACGCGGCTGTCCACATTCCGATGGTGTTTGTTGATGTTTGCGGATAAAGTTGGCTGGGTGGGAATATGTTATTGCCGAATCGATATCCTGAGAAAATGGGTTGGAAGATGATAGCCGTTATTGCCGTCATCAAAATCCCGCACACCCAAAACGGGATAATGACTTTAGCACCCCTATATTTCGGCAGTCTCTCGTCCACATGGGTGGTTCCTTTTTTCAAGGATTTAAATACAGGTACCGACAGCAGGAGATCCACGGCAGGTACAATCAGCAGGAAGAATCCGATTAAACCTATCAGATTAAAAAACTCTTTCCATTGCCAGATCTGATTGCCGGCAGGTATGACTTCCGCTCCATCAGGAATCCCCAGAGAAGAGTAGAAAAATTCTACCGCATATCCAACACACCTGCTCGAAAAATGTGCCCACGGATGAATGATATCCGGCCAATAAATTACGGATGCTTGTGTGCCCAGTGTTTCTCCGTCTTCAAAATTCACCGACACAGGCCCAGCTTCGGTGTAGAACTGTCCTGCTACAACGGCATCATCCTGAAAATCTGGATACGAGGCCCGAACCAGGGTCTTGGCCTGATCCGTATGAAGGTAGTCATAGGAGTTATCGCGTACAATACTGAATTCATCATATTGGCACATAATAGTACCCGAAACTAGGGTCTCTGGAAAGGCACCAAATTCATCCAGAACAGCGGTCAGTCCAGCAGAATTTGCTTGTCCCAGATAGGCCTTAACGTAATCCCCATGGCCAGCTCGCATAAGATGCTGCATCAGCCAGCCGCACGTACGTCCACCCTGAGAGTGCCCCGTAATCCCCATATTGCTTTCATCCACATAGGGTTGAGACATAAGCCACTCCAAAACGGGCTCCATACCACTGTTGTCTGTTGCTGTTATAATATTGGCGGACGGATCAAAGGTCACATCGCTGCTGCCGTGCCCGGCCATATCAAGAACCGCCACAACATATCCCCGCCGGGCAAGCTCCACATAATAGGCATCCTGCATCTCTTTGTTGTTGTAAAAACCGTGAACGCTGACAATCCCAGGTGCCGGATGATCTGTTGACGCATTTCCCGGCACCAGAAGCTTGAAACTAAGCTGCTTAGTGGAGGCCGTCATGTCTGTGGAGCCATTTGAGCCGTCATATGTAACTATCACATCTTTCCCATATGCTTCTGCATTTTTCTGTGTCTCCAGCGCCATCTCTGCCCATGTCATCTTATAATCCTTTACAGATACTGTGTACCCACTGCTTTCAAATGCGCTTGCGCCAATACCGCTGATTATTATCAGTACCAGGGCAATACAAAGCCACCGTAGGGCTTTATGCTTGCCAAACAATTTTCTTGTTTCTCCCTTTTTCATTGTGTTGACCCCCTCCAAATCATATTTCCCGCTTTGAGTACTGTACCGATATATAAAAAGCACGACCGTCCTTCCGACAGTCGCGCTTCTCAATCACTCATGCGCATATCAAATTAAGTTACTGTACTAAAGCCGTTTTCAACATACCAGATGCACGAGTGACTGTCAAGTAGTCTAGATATTTTTTGTCAGTTTTGTATAAACTGGGCATATCAATTTTGGTTCTCTCTGCAAAATTTGATTTTTCCCGCCTCCTCTCTTGCATTTCTGGTTTCAGCCTGTTATTATGAAACTGTCCTCTGTGCAGAAGAGTGATAGAGTGCGCAAGGCAGCCAGCGGTTGCTTTGCGCATTTTTATGTCCTCCCGCTGTATGGGAGCCGAAACGAGGCGATGACCATGAATTGCACAAGCTTACTGGAGCTGCTGGCCGATGGGCCGGTTATCGCCGCGGTAAAGGACGACGCCGGACTGGAGCCCGCGCTGGAAAGTGATGTGGCCGTTCTTTTTCTGCTCTATGGTGATATCCTGACCATCGGCGAAAAGGTAGCCCGCATCCATCAGGCAGATAAGAAGGCCTTTGTCCATCTGGATCTCATCGACGGACTATCCGCCCGGGAGATCTCCGCCGACTTTATTGCCCGGTATACCGCCGCCGACGGTGTGATCTCCACCAAGGCCGCCCTTACCAAGCGGGCCAGAGAACTGGGGCTGGTGGCCATCCAGCGGGTCTTTTTGCTGGACTCCATGGCCCTGAAGAACGTGGAGCGCCACTTCTCCCAGGAATCCGCTGACTTAGTGGAGGTACTGCCCGGCCTGATGCCCAAGATCATCCGGCAGCTGTGCCAGACCACCGGAAAGCCCATCATCGCCGGCGGTCTGATCTCCGATAAGGAGGATGTAACAGGCGCCCTGGGCGCCGGAGCGGTGGCGGTTTCCTCTACCAACCCCGCCGTCTGGGCCATGTAAAATCAGATACTGTTGTTTCCAGAGTATGAGAGTGAAACAAAGCTACCCCGCCGGGGCGGCTTTGTTTTGCTCTTTTTTGCTATGAAAAAGCATAGCAAAATTGGCCATGTGCCGCTTTCAGCGGCACGGCCATAAAATCAAAGCGCATGGGCCGGGACGGTCCATATGCTCATAAACTTCATGCGCCACAAGCCTTTGCCCGTTTTCGTGGTGCGCTCTTGGCGTATGAAGTTTCATGCCAGGAGGTTTTATTATGTATGACGTTCTCATTATTGGCTGCGGCATTACCGGCGCGGCGGCCGCCTTCCAGTTCTCCCGCTATCGTCTGAACGTAGCTGTTCTGGAGCGGGAAAACGACGTAGCCGACGGCACCACCAAGGCAAACTCCGCCATTCTCCATGCCGGATATGACCCCGAGCCTGGCACGCTTATGGCCAAACTCAACGTACGGGGTGCCGCCCTGGCAAAAGAACTGTGTGCCAAGCTGGACGTACCCTACCGGCAGTGCGGCTCCTTCGTGCTGGCCTTTTCCCCGGAGGAGGAGGCCACCCTCCGTGCTCTCCAGCAGCGTGGCCAGGACAACGGCGTGCCCGGCTTGGAAGTGCTCACTGGCGACCAGGCCAGGGCCATGGACCCCAACCTGTCCTCCCAGGTAACCGCCGCGCTCTGGGCCCCTACCGCCGCCATCTGTTCCCCCTGGGAATACTGCCTGGCTCTGGCAGAGACCGCCGTACGCAACGGCGCCGACCTCCGGCTGGACACCGCCGTCACCGGTCTGGAACGGCTGGAGGACGGCTGGCTGGTCCACACCAATCAGGGTGATTTCCGCAGCCGATATGTGATCAACGCCGCTGGTGTGTCCGCCCAGACCATCCATGAGATGGCGGCTCCCGCCAGCTTTACCATCCACCCCTCCCGGGGTCAGTATTTCCTGCTGGACAAGAGCGAGGGGGACCGGGTGGGCCATGTGATCTTCCAGTGCCCCGGTCCCAGCGGCAAGGGCGTGCTGGTGGCCCCCACCGTCCACGGCAACCTGATCGTGGGGCCCAACGCCGACCCGGTGCCCGACGACGATGTGGGTACCACCGCCGACGGACTGGCCTATGTGCGGAGCACCGCCCTCAAGTCGGTGCCCTCGGTGAACTTCCGGGAGTCCATCCGCAACTTTGCCGGCGTGCGGGCCTCCACCGACCGGGGAGATTTTATCATCGAACTGGCTGCCCCCGGCTTTCTGGATCTGGCGGGCATCTGCTCCCCCGGTCTCACCGCCGCCCCCGCCATCGCGGAATACGCCGTCCAGCTGCTGAAGCGGGACGGGCTGGTGCTGGAAGAAAAGCAGACCTACTGCTGTCAGCGCCGACGGGTCCGCTTTCATGACCTGTCTCCAGCGGAAAAGGCACGGCTGGTGGAGCAGGACCCGACCTACGGCCGTGTCATCTGCCGGTGTGAGACCGTTACTGAGGGCGAGATTCTGGACGCCCTCCGCAGTCCCATCCCGCCCCGCTCGGTGGACGGGGTAAAGCGCCGGGTGGGCGCCGGCATGGGCCGGTGCCAGGGCGGCTTCTGCGGGCCCCGGGTGGTGGAGATCCTGGCCCGGGAGCAGCAGGTCAGTCCCGGCACCATTGTACAGGATAAAGCGGGCAGCTGGCTGCTGGCAAGCCAGACGAAGGGAGGCAATGACCATGTATGATCTGATCGTAATCGGCGGCGGCCCGGCTGGGCTGGCAGCCGCCTGTGCCGCCTGGGAGAAGGGCCTGAAGCATATCCTCATTGTGGAGCGGGACAAGGAACTGGGCGGCATCCTGAACCAGTGCATCCACAACGGCTTTGGCTTGCATTATTTTAAAGAGGAACTCACCGGACCGGAATACGCCGGACGGTTTATCAAGATGCTGGAGGACACCGGCGTGGAGGTGCGGCTGGACACCATGGTGCTCACCGTCACAGAGAACCGGCAGGTCCATATGGTGGGCAAAGATACCGGCTATCGCATTGAAGAGGCCAAGGCCATCATCCTGGCCATGGGCTGCCGGGAGCGTACCCGGGGCGCCATCGCCATCCCCGGTCAGCGGCCCGCCGGCGTCTTTACCGCCGGAGCGGCCCAGCGATACGTCAACATGGAGGGCTGGCTGCCGGGACGACGGGTGGTCATCTTGGGCAGCGGCGACATCGGCCTCATCATGGCCCGCCGCATGACTCTGGAGGGTGCCAAAGTGCTGGCCTGCGTGGAGGTCATGCCCTACTCCGGCGGTCTGAACCGGAACATCGTCCAGTGTCTCCATGACTACGACATCCCCCTCTACCTCTCCCACACCGTCACCGACATCCGCGGCCGGGACCGGGTGGAGCAGGTGGTGGTTTCCAAGGTGGATGAACGCCGCCAGCCCATCCCCGGCACCGAGATGGTATTCGACTGCGATACCCTGCTGCTGTCGGTGGGCCTGATCCCGGAAAATGAGCTGACCCGCCAGGCGGGCATCGCCATCGATCCCCGCACCAATGGGGCGGTGGTCTATGAGAATATGGAGACCTCCCTCCCCGGCGTGTTTGCCTGCGGCAACGTGGCCCACGTCCATGATCTGGTGGACTTTGTTACCGCCGAGAGCCAGCGGGCAGGCGCGGCTGCGGCAGACTACGTCCTGGGCTCAGCCCCCTCCGATCCCGCCGCGCTGGAGGTACACACCGGCGACGGCGTGACCTACACCGTACCCCAGCACATCCGGCCCAACCGGGTGGCAAAAAATTGTGACCTTTTCTTCCGGGTCAACCGGATCTGTGGGGACAGTCAGATCCTTGTCAAGTCGGGGGATACTCTCATTGCCCGATTCCCCCGGGAGCATCTGGCCCCCGGTGAGATGGAGCACATCGTTCTGCCTAAGGTCCTGCTGGAGCGGGCCTCGGAAGCCATTACCGTATCCATTCAGGAGGTGGAGTCCAAATGAAAGAACTGATCTGCATTGTCTGCCCCAAGGGCTGCCACCTGAAGGTCGACGAGGAACAGGATTACCGGGTAACCGGAAATGGCTGTCCACGGGGCGAAGAATATGGTAAAATGGAGCTGACTCATCCCACACGGGTGGTCACCTCCACCGTCCGCTGCACCGGCGGGGCCCATCCCCGCTGCCCGGTCAAGACAGACGCGCCCATTCCTAAGGCGCTGATCATGCAGGCGGTCCGTTGTCTGGACGGGGTGGAGCTGACCGCACCGATTCATACCGGCGACATCGTGGTGCCCAACGTCTGCGGCACCGGCGTTTCCTTTGTAGCCACACGCGATCTGTGACCGCAGCGCTGCGGAATATCGGGAGGCATTGTTATGGAAAAGTATATCCTGTCCCTGGATCAGGGTACCACCAGTTCCCGGGCCATTCTCTTTGACGGGGAGCAGAACATCATCGGCATCAGCCAGAAGGAATTTACCCAGATCTATCCCCAGGAGGGCTGGGTGGAGCACGACGCCATGGAGATCTGGTCCTCCCAGTACGCGGTGATGATGGAGGTCATCGCCCAGTCGGGGGTGGACCCGGCCAAGATCGCCGCCACCGGCATCACCAACCAGCGGGAGACCACCATTTTGTGGGACAAGGTCACCGGCCGCCCCATCTGCAACGCCATCGTGTGGCAGTGCCGCCGCACCGCCGGCATTGTGGATCAGCTGATGGCTGACGGTCTGGGGGACCACATCCGCAAAACCACCGGCCTGATCCCCGATGCCTACTTCTCCGCCACCAAGATCAAATGGATGCTGGATCATGTGGAGGGAGCCCGGGAGAAGGCCCGCCGGGGCGAGATTCTCTTCGGTACGGTGGACACCTGGCTGCTGTGGAAGCTCACCGGCGGGGCAGCCCACGTCACCGACGTGACCAACGCCTCCCGCACCATGCTCTACGATATCCATAAGCTGTGCTGGGACGACACCCTGCTCCACGCCCTGGATATTCCCAAGGCCATGCTGCCCGAAGTGCGCTCCTCCAGCGAGATCTACGGCTATACCGAGATCCAGGGCGTCAAGGTGCCCATCGCCGGTATTGCTGGCGACCAGCAGGCCGCTCTGTTCGGTCAGACCTGCTTTGAGCCCGGCGACGCCAAAAACACCTACGGCACCGGCTGTTTTCTGCTTATGAACACCGGCTCGGTCCCCTGTGAGAGCCGCAACGGCCTTATCACTACCATTGCCGTGGGCCGGGACGGCGGCGTCCAATACGCTCTGGAGGGCTCCGTCTTTGTGGGCGGAGCGGTGATCCAGTGGCTGCGGGACGAGATGCGTTTCTTCACCGAGAGCCGAGACGCGGAGTATTACGCCCAGAAGGTCGCCGACAACGGCGGGGTGTACCTGGTGCCCGCCTTCACCGGCCTGGGCGCCCCCTACTGGGATATGTACGCCCGGGGCACTCTGGTGGGCTTGACCCGCGGCACCCGCCGGGAGCACATCATCCGGGCCGCCCAGGAATCCATCGCCTACCAGGTAGCCGATCTGGTTCACGCCATGGAGTCAGACACCGGTGTACCTCTCACCCAGCTGAAGGCCGATGGCGGCGCCAGCCGGGACCAGTTCCTGATGCAGTTCCAAGCCGATATCATTGATCGTGAGGTGCGCCGTCCCGCCATCCGGGAGACCACCGCCCTGGGCGCGGCCTACCTGGCCGGTCTGGCTGCCCATGTGTGGCAGGACACCGACGAGATTCGCCACCTGTGGATGTGCGATACCGCCTTTGAGCCCCGTATGATCGCCCCGGAGCGGGAGCGGCTGCTGGCCGGCTGGCACAAGGCAGTGGGCCGCAGCCGGGACTGGAGCCGCTGAAACCTTCTATTTTAAAAAGAAAAACGTCCGGCCATGCTGTTGCTCAACAGTATGGCCGGACATTTTTTGTATTTAGGCTTGAGACAACTGACGGCTCCTCAGCAATGCCTGCACCGGTGCTCCGATCAGGCGGCCAAACAGCCTTGCAATGGTCCCCACCAGCAGAGCGGAAATGAAGGTACCCTCCCGAACTCCGGTCAGGGTGTGGAACAGCAGCAACCCCAGCACCGCCGCCGTGGCCGCCATAGTCACATCCACCGCCACCTTGGTCTTTCCAAAGTTGGTGTTCCAGCGAGTGGAGATGGCCTTTACTGTACACTCGCCCGGCAGCATGACCACATTGGCCGCCACCTCGATGAACACACCAAAACCCAGCACCAGGCAGCCCAGCAGCAGCGAGCAGACTTTAGCGGGATAGGTCTGGGGGTCCACAAACCAGAACAGCGCCATGGACAGGTCGATAAATACAGAAAAGATAGGGATCACCGGCAGCTGAAGCAAAAACTGCTTGGGAAAACGCTTCCCCAGGATAATCAGCTGAATGGCAATCAACAGCAGGCTGAAAAACAGGGTAAACATCCCCAATGACAGGGGAAACCGAATGCTCAGCACATAGGGGACGCTGGTAATGGGCGACGTGCCCAGGTTGGCTCTGGTGGTCAGGGCGATCCCCAGAGAATTGACGAACAGTCCGAATAAAAACAACACATATCTCCGGACCAGCTCTGCTTTGCTCACTGCAAACCCTCCATATCGGTCATATTCGCGCACACCTTGTAGAGGCAGTCCAGCAGTTGAGCCCGCTGTTCCTCGCTCAGTCCGGCCTGTACTACCTCCGACTGCCGCTCCATGGTCTGGCGCACCTCTCTCTGTTTGGCCCATCCCTGCTCTGTCAGATAGACGTGGAGGGACCGCCGGTTGCCATCCTCATTGCAGCGCCGGATCAGGCCCTTTTCCTCCATGCGGTTGAGCAACCCGGTCAGCGTGGCCGGGTCGATCTGGCATCCGGCCGCAATCGCCTTCTGTACGCTGCCGTCGTGGCGGCCCAAGTAGTCCAGCACTTTGGGCTGGCCGGCCGTCAGGCCAGACCCGTTCAGTTCCGCCATCACGCTACGCTGAAACAGCGATTGCGTCGCCATCAACAGATAGTGGAAGCTGCGGTCCATATGGCTCCTCCCCCAAACAGTTTTGTTCCAAACAATTTGTATACAAATATTTTAGCGCGATTTCCTTTTGCTGTCAACCATGCACCTTGGACAAAAGGAGCGCTCACGTTGAGACATTTTTGTGTGCTCTGCCTGCAAAAAAACGCTTACGAAAGCCTTTTAAAAATGCTAAAATGAACCTATAATAGGCAGTCGCAGTGAAGGAAAGTAACGAGACGGGCGTTTCGTTGCTTTCCTTTTTTGTTGCTGTCCAAACTGTTTGGAGAGGAGACCCCAAATGCCTAAAACAAAACTGCAAAATGTGATCTTTACCATTATCATGGCCGTTATCATGGTATACGGTATGATCGTCTACAACGTAGCTCTCAATACCGGCGGCGTTACCAATCAGACCTTCCTGCTGGCCCTTCATGAGCTGCCCATCATGGCGCCCATCGCCTTCCTGCTGGAGTTCTTTGTGGTAGAAAAGCTGGCCACCAGACTGGCCTTTTCCTTCATGCGGCCCACCGACCGCCCTCAGTTCATTACCTACGCCATCTCCACCATGATCGTGTGCATCATGTGCCCCACCATGAGCCTGATTGCCACCCTGCTGTTCAAGGAGCCCAGCTTCGGCGCCTGGGTCCACACCTTCGGCTGCAATATGCCCATGGCACTGATTTGGCAGCTGCTCTACTGCGGTCCTCTGGTCCGGTTGATCTTCCGCACCCTGTTCCGCCGTCAGCTGGCCAAGGCCTGACCCTTTCATCTCCTGCACTAAAAATGCCCTGTGGGCGCCTTTATCTCGGCGCCCACAGGGCATTTCTATCCGGTATTCAATTTTCCAGGTTGTCCCCCGCCTGATCTACTTTGGACTCCAATGCCGCAATCATTTTGGTGAGCCACGCCGGAATGGGCGCGCCCAGGGCTCCGGCGTTCTCAATGATGCTCCCTGCCTCGGTAAGGATGTACCAGATCACCACCAGGGGGCAGAGCAGCACTGTGTAAGTGAAGGGCAGCTCCATCCCCGGCACATGGGCCAGCAGGCGGCCAATGACCATGTCTAAAACGGCCGCCACAATGACAGCCACCACGCTGCCCAGCTTGTGCCAGATCCCGTCCCGGGCGGTCTTGCTGGACCACTCCCCCGCCCGCAGGGCGGCGGCGGAGCCGGTGGCGTAGTCGATAAGCATAAACACGATCCAGGCCACCACCACCCAGCCGAACCAGCCCCACAGGGCGGTGAGAGCGGCGCACACGGCGGCCACTGCCGCCTTGAAGGAATTGATGTGCTCCATGTCAGGCTCCTTTCCCGGGCAGCAGCCCCAGCCGGTCCAGCACCACGGCGGCCTCCTGCCGGGTCAGCTGGTCCCTGGGCCGGGTGCCGTCGAAGATCCCGGCGGCAGCCGCCTTGCTCCATGCCTCCCTGGCCCAGCTGTCCGGCTCATTGGGCTGTCCGCTCTCCTGATCCGGCTCCTTGACCTCCAGGCCCAGATAGTCGCAGATCCCGGCGCAGGTGGCCCGGGCCAGCTTGTCCCGGTAGGCGGCGTCCTTCAGCAGGGCCAGGTCCTGAGCGTTGGTGTGGAAGCCGTACTCCAGCAGCACCGCCGGGGCGGTGGTGGAGGCCAGCACCGTGTACATCTCATGGGCCAGACCGCTGCCCCACAGCACCACGCCGGCGGCGTGGACGCGGTTGATGATGGCGGCCGCCAGCTTATTCCGCGCTGCCGTCTCCGGGGGCGCGGAGGTGAAGGCCACAAACCCCCGGGCAGAACTCCCGGCGGCGTTGGAGTGAAGGGAGACGAACAGGTCCGCCCCCGCCCGGTTGCTCACCGAGGCCCGGGCGCTGAGACCGGGATAGTCGCTCTCCTGCTTACGGGTGCCTACCACGATGATGCCCTGTGCCTCCAGCAGAGGCCGCAGTCGGGTGTACAAGTCCCAGGTAAATTCACATTCCTTGTAGCTCCCGTCCGAGGAGCCGTTGACACACCCCGGCCCGTGGCCTGGGTCCAGGCATACAATGGATTTGCTCATAGATTTGTCCTCCTTATCTGACGGAGTCTCCACCGTCTTTTTTATCCATGCACATATCAAATCACCTGTAGCAACAGCTCATAGGTCCAGCCAGCATTGCACCGTCAACGGGAATATACCGGTTATCAAACGGAATCATAGTATCACCTCCTACCCATAGGCGCACAGGGCCGGATGATGTACGTTCTCATACACCGATGCAAAGAATTTCTTTGTATACCACAAACTATCTGTCAAAAGGTCCTCTTTACTTACATTTCATAGAGAAGAAAAAAACCTCGAGCCGTAACGGCTCGAGGTTTTTACTAATCCATATATGACTAAAAAAGAAGGACACGCTTAAGCGTGTCCTTCCAGCCTGTCGAGAAACCCGGTTTATGCATGAAGCATAAGCCGGGTTTCTGGCATATAGAGGCCAAAGAAGTACAAGCGTGAATGGAGAAAGCTTCTCCTTCCACAACCACTTGGCCAGTTTTTTCAGATTCATGGCAGCAAATTTAAGCTTCACCCAGTTGGACACTTGGGCCAAGCCTCTGTACTGGGTATAACGCATAGCGTGTTTTTCCTTGGCGTCGGCAAAGACCCGTTCAATGGTTTCCTTACGCCGCTTGTAGAGTTGCCGGTATTTTGGTGTATAGCGTGCGTCGTCCGCCAACTCCTCATAGTCTCTCCAGATGTGTCGCTGTACTTTTTTTACGCAGTCTTTGGAATGGGTGCACAGATGGCGGGTGGGGCAGTTGACGCAGATGCTGGGATCACTCCTGTATTCCCGGTAGCCATCCCGGTTGGTGGTATGGTAGGCCAATGCCTGGTACTCCGGGCAGAGCACGCAGTCATAGTACTCGTCATACACATACTTCCACCACTCGTGACCGCCCTTCATGGTCTGAGGCCGCTTATAAGCGGTGGACAGCACACATCCGTCTTCAAACACCTTTTTGCAGATATGCGGGGTCTTATAGGCGGAATCGGCAACGATCGTCTCCACTTCCGGGAAATCCGCTGTCACACGGTCATAGACTTCATCAAATGCCACACTGTCATGTACATTTCCAGGGGTAATTACTGTCTCCAGAACGAATCCATGCTCGTCACAGGCGGTGTGGGCTTCATAGGCAAACTGCCGCTTGTGGTCTCCCTTTACAAACAAGCCACTGTCTGGATCGGTTACGCTCCGGGTCACCGTACGCAGCTTCTCCTTCTTCCGCCGGGCCAGCTTCTTCTTGGAGGTATTGTCTCTGGGCTTCTTTGCCGGAGCCGGTGGCTCGTCATCATCGTCAAAGGGTTTCTTGCCATGGATCTCCCGGTCTGCGTTTACCTCTTCCATCAGTTCCTTGGCATAGTGCCTGGATACCACCGGGATCTGGACCTTGACCTTCTTCTTGGTGTTCGCGCTGGCTTTGATGTGTGTGCCGTCAATAAATACCGCCTTAGGAGAAAGGTAGCCCGCTTCCGCCGCTTCCTCCAGAATCCAGTGGAATACCTGGTCTACGGTCTCCTCGGTAAAACGGTGCCGGAAGTTATAGCTCACCGTGGAATAGTGGGGCGTTTCCTCTTGTAATGTATACCCCAAAAACCAGCGGTATGCTACATTTAAGCCTACTTCTTCTGCCGTCCGCCGAAGGGACGGCAATCCGTACAGATGCTGGATCAGTACCATTTTGATCAGCACCACGGGGTCTACGCTTGGTCTGCCGTTGTCCTCGCTATACAACGGCTTCACCATTTCGTATATACGGTCGAAATCCACTGCCTGATCTATTTTCCGAAGCAGGTGATCTTTCGGTACCAGGCTGTCTATTCCTACAATCTCTATTACATCACGATCTTTTTTTCCACGTTCCAGCATCTCCCTCACCTCCACCTCTATCTTATCTCATCTAAATGAAAAAGCCCAGCTTTTGCTGGACTTTTTCGACAGGCTGGAAGGACACGCTTAAGCGTGTCCTTCTTCTTGGAACATCGCAACACTATAGATGCAACGGCCTTCGCCCACTCGCAAACGTCTTGCCTATTATTTTTTACTCCACAGGAGATAGTTCTTCGCTATGAGCCTCCAGAGCTTCGATTCGGTGATCTTGAGTCAGGATCTCCATCTGGCTTATAGCGATGGCATTGAGTTTTGTCAGCCGTTCGGCCTGAGACATCCCCTCATTGATGAACACCGCATTCAGGTTCTCCAGATTGGACAGGCAGACCAGCTGAGAGACATTGGCATAGTCGCGAATATTTCCTTTCAGGTCCGGTTGGCTGTCCCGCCACTGCTTTGCAGTCATGCCGAACAGAGCCATGTTCAACACATCGGCTTCACTGGCATACACCATGGAAACCTGCTTTGCGGAAAGCTCCGGCGGGATCAGGTTCTCCTTGATAGCGTCCGTGTGGATGCGGTAATTGATCTTAGCCAGGTTTCGCTTGATGTCCCAGCCAAGCTGTTTCATTTCCTCGGCCTTGAGCCGCTCAAATTCCTTGATCAGATAGATTTTGAACTCAGGGCTGATCCACATGCCGAACTCAAAGGCAATGTCTTTGTAGGCATATGTACCGCCATATCTTCCGGCCTTTGCCCGCAGTCCAATTGCATGGGTCTTTTCAACCCACTCTTTGACGCTGAGCTTGTAGCTGTTCAAACCAGCCTGACTTCTAATTGCGGCGAATTCGCCATAATTAAAATCCGGGTTGTGGATCTGTTCCCATATCCCGAGAAATTCAACTGTGTTTCGGTTTCGCAGCCAGTCGGAGATGAAAAAGTCTCCGTCTTTCGCCCTGAGCATAAAATGCACCCACCGTGCGGTGAGTGCATACGAAGAGAAATATTTGCCGAGCTTTAGCGGTATATAGTGAGTAAGGACAAATGGTGTCGAATAAAAAAGAACCGCAACCCCTTGGAGGA